>CAIYTJ010000652.1 GCA_903929065.1 uncultured Bacteroidales bacterium
CAATACAATCAATCTTCAATTACCAAAACAATTAGTCGCTCTCCTTTTGAAAACACAATTCAATTTTGGACTTTATTCGACGATTTTTTACATAAGCATAATGAATTTGAGAAATATAAGCCTGTTTTAGCTTTACCAAAAGTTCAAAGTAAGGTCAGGTTATTGATTGACACTAATAATTCTGAACTTCGAAAAGAATTTGGTGGAATTTTCATAAATGAAGAAAAACTATGCTTTTCATTATTTAGAATAGGAGAAAAACTAATGTTTTTATTAGTCAGATACCGGTTATTTGCAGTAGCACAGCTATTTCATAACTATTTGGTTTGGAAAAACAAAAAACCAAAACAATTATAATTATGCTAAAATCTATATCTCAAAAAATTATAGTTCAGGAAAATCAAACAGCATCAGAATTTGGTTCTGGTTTATTACCCGTTTTTGCTACTCCAGCTCTCGTTGCTTTGATGGAAAATACAGCCATGCAATTAATTGAGTTACCGGAAGGAAGTTCAAGTGTTGGTATCTCAATAAATGTCAAGCATTTAAAAGCAAGTTTAGTTGGCGAATCAATAACGTGTGAAGTCACGCTTATTTCAAAAGAAGGAAGAAAATATACCTTTAATCTTAGTGCAACTGATAGCTCCGGCGATATTATCGGCACCGGAAATCACGAACGTGTGGTTGTAGATATCGATAGATTCATGGCTAAATTGCATTGAAAATAACTTTTCCACAAAAATAGGTTAAAACTTTTTGGTAGTAACTTTGTTTGAAAAATAAAGACTACTTTTGCGCCGTAATTATAAAATAACATCCAAAATGGACGACGACCCTGCGATACGAAATTTAGTAAAAATCATCCTGATTTAAAAGGTCGTCAGTTATCTATCCAACCGTCAGCCTTCTGAATCTACAAAAAAAGGAGGTGACAATGACATCACAAATCACATTTTACTTAAGCCAGATTATTGGCTCTAAGATCTATGACGTGAACGGTACCCATTTGGGTAAAGTCATAGACGTTTATGTAAACACAACCCTAGAAAACCTTGCAAATGAAGAGGCTTTCAGACCTGTGTTTATCGGACTTAAAACCAGAATTGACGGTAAAGTACGTATTCTGAATTATGAATTTATTCAAATTTCAGGAAAACCCAAAAACTTCAAGTTTACATGTTCCCAAATTCAGGATCTACCTGATTCACTTGTTGATAGCAGTTTGCCGTTGGCTAAAAATATACTCGATAGGCAAATTGTTGATATAAACGGTCGAAAATTGGTACGCGTTAATGATATCAGACTTGTTTCTATCGCTTCAGGAACATATGCAATTGCCGTTGATATTGGTACCGAAGGACTGTTGAGAAGATTGGGCGTTGCTGGTATTGTCAGTAAGGCTTTGAGTATATTTAAAGTTGAATTGGAAACACATTTCATTTTATGGGATGATGTGCAGGCATTCGACACTTCAAATTATAATATTAAGCTTTCGCAAACTTCAAATAAACTGCATCGTTTACATCCGTCCGATTTAGCAGATATTATTGAAGAAATGGGATCGGTTTCACGTACCAAAATCTTTGAAGCACTTGATGAAGAAAAAGCAGCTGACGTTTTGGAAGAAATGGAACCATATGCTCAGGCTCAACTTATTGAAAGCCTGTCAATTGAAAAGGCAGCAGACGTTTTAGAAAAAATGCCTGCTGATGAAGTCGCCGATTTGCTAGATTCGTTGGAAGATGATAAAGTAGAACTGATTCTGAACGAAATGGAGAAAGAATCTTCGGAAGATGTTCGCGAACTGCTTGAATATGAAGATAAAGAAGTGGGAAGTTTGATGACAACCGATTATTTGTCATTCCACGAAACAATGACTGTTGACCAAACGTTGAAAGAACTTCGCAAGCAAAAACCTGAAGCTGATGTGATTTACTCTTTATTTATCATCGACTCAGATGAAAAATTAATTGCAACTGTTTCACTTAGAGATTTAGTGATTTCGCTGCCATCAATGACATTAGCAG
>CAIYTJ010000653.1 GCA_903929065.1 uncultured Bacteroidales bacterium
AGGTAGTACTGGTGGTAAATGTAGCCAGTAAATGTGGATTTACGCCGCAGTACGAAGGATTGGAAGCATTGTATAAAAAATACAGCTCCAAAGGATTGGTCATTCTTGGTTTCCCATGCAACCAGTTTGCCGGACAGGAACCGGGTAATGCCGAAGAAATTGCCAAATTCTGTTCGTTGACCTATGGGGTGAACTTCCCCATGTTCGACAAAATTGAAGTGAATGGAGAAAATGCTGACCCGCTTTACAAATACCTGAAAAAGGCTTTGCCCGGATCTATTACCAACGACATTAAATGGAATTTTACTAAATTCCTGCTCGACCGCACCGGCAAACCCATTAAACGCTTCGCTCCTACCGTGAAACCCGAAGAAATTACGGCTGATATTGAACAACTATTGGCAGGGAAATAAAAAAATCTTATTAGTAAGAATGCATTTATTCGCTATAAAAAACGCGAACCGACTAAATCGATTCGCGTTTCTTTCTTTAAGTCCCCCTTTAGGGGGATTTAGGGGGTCATTGACAACTACACACTAAATTCCTATCTCCAAATCCGTTATCCACACGAGCCACATTTACCCAGAATTTATTTTCAGCCACCCAGTCGGTTGGATAGGCAGCTTTGGCGCGGCTGTACGGGTGATTCCAGTCGTCACCTACAATGGCATATTCAGGATGAGGAGCATTCAGCAATACATTGTCGGTCCTGTCGGCAATACCGTCTTCCACTTCTTTTATTTCGGCATAAATCTGCAACATGGCTTCGGCAAAACGATCCAGTTCGGCCAGCGATTCGCTTTCGGTCGGTTCAATCATCAACGTTCCGTGAACAGGAAACGATAAGGTCGGCGCATGGAAACCATAATCCATCAAGCGTTTGGCAATGTCAGTTTCGGTAACACCCGAAGTAGCTTTGAAATTGCGGGCTTCCAGAATCAACTCATGCCCTACACGACCTCTCTCGCCGGTATAAAGCACGCCGTAACTTTCGTTTAACCGGGCTGCTAAATAATTGGCATTTAGAATGGCAATTTTAGTGGAATGTGTCAATCCTTCTTCACCCAACATACGGATATATCCATACGTAATAGCCGTTACGCTGGCGCTTCCGTAAGGAGCAGCCGATACGGTATTTTGTCCGAAGGTTTTACTTGGAAGATACTTTTCCAAATGAGCCGTCACACAAATCGGGCCAACACCCGGACCACCACCGCCATGCGGAATAGCAAAAGTTTTATGCAGGTTCAGGTGGCACACATCAGCACCGATAGTTCCCGGATTAGTCAACCCAACCTGTGCATTCATGTTGGCACCATCCATGTAAACCTGTCCGCCAAATTGGTGAATCGCTTCGCACATGTCTTTGATATGTTCTTCGAAAATTCCGTGGGTGGAAGGATAGGTAATCATACAACCGGCCAATCGATCTTTGTTGGCTTCCGCTTTTTCTTTCCAGTCAATCCAGTCGGTATTTCCACCGTCATCACATTTCACTACCACGATATTGAATCCGGCCTGAACGGCGCTGGCGGGGTTTGTTCCGTGTGCCGACGAAGGAATCAACAAGGTGTCGCGTTGCGTTTCGCCTTTCGATTTAAAGTATTCACGGATAGTCATCAATCCGGCATATTCCCCTGCAGCACCCGAGTTTGGCTGCAAGCTGCAGGCTGCAAATCCTGTAATGGCTGTGAGGTATTTTTCCAGTTCTGAAATCATCTCGTTATAGCCTTCTGTTTGATTGGAAGGTGCGAGCGGGTGTATTCCCCCGAATTCCGGACGACTCATTGGCAACATTTCCGAAGCGGCATTCAGCTTCATAGTACATGAACCCAATGAAATCATCGAGTGTGTCAGCGAAATATCGCGGCGTTCAAGTTTCTTGATATAACGCATCATTTCCGTTTCGCTGTGGTAGCTGTTGAAAACTTTATGAGTGAGGTATGCAGAAGTTCTTTCCAGCGTTTCATCCAGCGAGTTCAGTGTTTCAAAATCATCTTCATCGGCATAAACCGGAGCATTTTCAACCGCAGCAGCCAATATCTCAATCAATGTATTCACATCATCCACATCAGTTGTTTCGTCGAAACTGATACCAATTTCACCAGTTGCAAAATAGTGGAAATTCACTTCATTTTCAAGCGCCAGAGCTTTAATTGTTTCTACGGAAACTCCTTCGGGCAAACTTATCTTCAGGGTATCGAAGAAATTTTCATTTTCCTGCGAGAAACCGTAAACCGGAAGAATTTCGTTGATATAGGTGGCAATACCATGAATACGTTGGGCAATCGTTTTAATACCTTCCGCACCGTGATAAACGGTATACATTCCGGCCATCGAAGCCAATAAAGCCTGCGCCGTACAAATATTGGAAGTTGCTTTTTCACGTTTGATATGTTGTTCGCGGGTTTGCAGAGCCATGCGAAGCGCGGTTTTACCGTTTACATCTTTACTGATTCCGATAATTCGTCCCGGCATATCGCGTTTAAATTCGTCGCGGGTTGCAAAATAAGCAGCCGAAGGTCCGCCAAATCCCATTGGAATTCCCCAGCGCTGAGTAGAACCGAAAACGATATCAGCTCCCCATTCTCCCGGAGGAGTCAGCAATGCTAAACTCAGAATATCAGCAGCTACAGCCACTTTTGCACCAGCGGCGTGTGCTTCGGAAACAAAATCAGCATAGTTTTCAACACTACCGTTTGCATTCGGATATTGAATAATGGCTCCGAAATGTTTAGCAGTCAATTTCCAATCAGAATAATTTCCAATTTCCAATTTTATGTTTTGAGCTTCTGAACGTGTTTTTATAACAGCTAATGTGGATTCAAAAACTGCTTCGTCAACCAGCAAAATGTTCGCTTCATTCTTCACCTGTTCACGACTGCGGAGACTCATCATCATCATGGCAGCTTCAGCGCCTGCAGTGGCTTCGTCCAATAACGAGGCATTCGCAAGCGGCATTCCGGTAAAATCGCAAATGGCCGTCTGGAAATTCAGCAAAGCTTCGAGTCTTCCCTGGGAAATCTCAGCCTGATAAGGCGTGTAAGAAGTATACCACGATGGGTTTTCGAAAATATTCCGTTGAATAACTGCCGGAGTGATGGTGTCGTACCAACCTTGTCCGATATATGAAGTGAATAGTTTATTCTTAGAGGCTATTTCAGCAATATGTTCGGCATACTGTCGCTCAGTAAGTGGTTCGGGCAACACAATTTTTTCCTTCAGTCGAATGGAAGCCGGAATAGTTTGGTTGATTAATTCATCGAGGCTTGAAGCGCCAACGGTTTGAAGCATAAAGGCTTCATCTTGTTCTGAAACGCCAATATGACGGGTTTGAAGCAAGTCTTTCATAACGGGGATAGTTTGATTTTTTGTACCTCAAAAGTACTTGTTTTTTCGCTAAAACATTTAATTATTCACCAAAAGATTTCAACAAAAAACAACCTTTTTGGGATTAGTTTCAACTTGAAACATTTCATCAAAATAAGTATTAAACAGTTGCCAATTTCACTTTAATTTAATCAGATTTTAAACCAGCATCTTAGTATATGACCAAAAATTATAGTGAATATATAACTTTCTAAAATTAAAGAACTTATTTCTTGTACTGTGACTCTGGCTTTGGGATTGACCTCGTCTGGTGAGCCGAAAAACAAGTGAGGATGGCGTAGAAAACTTTTCTGTTTGAGCGAGGGCGTATTCGCCCGAGTGAGTTTAAAAGTTTTCAGCCAACCGAGCGCAAGTTTTTCGAGTGAAGCAGGCGCAGTCTTGACTTTTTTTGCTTACTTTTTTGTGTCAAGACAAAATAAGTAAGTGGGGTTTGGGGCTAGCCCCAAGTTCAAATAGATTGAAAATGAATGATTTTATAATTTTTGTCATGTACTTTAAACCAGCATTTAAACCAATTCCACACTGGATTGTTTATAGGGAAATAAGTAACAAAGCATTCTATGGATAATTTCCGGAAAGCCGGACATTAAAAAACAAAACTAAAATGAAAGATATGCTACGCGAAATTCGTAAACAGTACCTGTTTTCCGCCCTCGACGAAAACAATGTTTTACCAAATCCTTTTGATCAATTTGAGCTTTGGTTGCAGGAAGCCATTGAGAGTGAACAACTGGAACCCACAGCAATGATACTTTCGACGGTTGACAAACATTTACAGCCGCATTCAAGAGTGGTGCTGCTCAAAGAACTTACACCCGACAGTTTTGTGTTTTACACCAATTACGAAGGCCATAAGGCGCAACAAATGGAATTCAACAAGCGGGTTTCTCTGGTTTTCTTTTGGGCCAGCCTCGAACGGCAGGTCAGGATTGAAGGTACGGTTGAGAAAATAAGCGAAGTCCTTTCCACATCTTATTTCAAATCGCGTCCCATCGAGAACCAGCTTGGTGCCTGGGCTTCTCCTCAAAGCCAGCTTATCCGTTCCAAAGATTTTCTGGAACAACAATTTCAGTATTACAAACAAAAATTCGGTAATGACATCCCAAAACCTCCTCACTGGGGCGGTTACGCCGTGAAACCGGTTTCCATCGAATTCTGGCAGGGACGCCCAAACCGCTTGCACGACCGGTTACTCTTCACTAAAGAAGCCGGCATTTGGGGCATTTCAAGATTAGCACCCTGATAAATGTATAATGCATAATTCATAATGTATAATTCACAATTACACTTAATATCAACGGTTTGTGAATATCATTTCAGTTTATGGTTCATTTAGAGTATCTTTGTACTCTCTTAATTATGAATTATGAATTTTGAATTATAAATTATATAATGAACTTTACCGATTTCAACATTAATACTCCGTTACTAAACGCATTGAGCGATTTAGGTCTGACTCAGCCTACAACCATTCAGGAAAAAGCGTATCCCGTTGTTATGTCCGGCCGCGACATGGTGGGAATTGCCCAAACAGGTACCGGAAAAACAATTGCCTATTTGCTACCGTGCCTTCGCCAGTGGAAATTCACCAAAGAAAAATATCCTCAGATTCTGGTGGTTGTTCCTACGCGTGAATTAGTTATCCAGGTCGTCGAACAGGTTGAAAAGCTCACCAAATACATGAATGTTCGTGTTGCCGGAGTATACGGCGGCGTGAATATGATTCGTCAGACGCCGTTGATTGTTGCGGGCATCGATGTGTTGGTGGCAACTCCGGGACGTTTGCTGGACTTTACCCTAAACGGCAGCTTAAAACTGAAATCCATTAAACGCTTTATTATTGACGAAGTGGATGAAATGCTGAATCTCGGTTTTCGTCCGCAATTGGTTCGTATCATTGATTTATTGCCTCCAAAACGTCAGAACCTGATGTTTTCTGCAACCATTTCCGAAGATTTGAAAGATCTGGTGCACGATTTCTTTGTTGAACCGCTCGAAATTGAAGCTGCTCCTACCGGAACGCCGCTCGAAAATATCAAACAAATCGGTTTCCGCATCCCCAACTTTTACACCAAGGTGAATATGCTGGAGTTTTTGCTGATAAACCAACCGGAGTTTTCGAAAGTGTTGGTTTTTACCTCCACCAAGAAACTCGCAGATGCATTGTACGATGAAATTGCACACAAATTCCCCGGACAGTTTGGGTTGATTCACTCCAACAAAAGCCAGAACAACCGTTTCGAATCCATGCGTGGTTTCAAGGAAAGCGAATACCGCGTGCTTATTGCCACTGACATCGTGGCCCGCGGACTGGACATTTCGGACGTATCGCATGTGGTAAACTTTGACGTACCGGAAGAATCCGAAAACTACATGCACCGCATTGGGCGTACCGGTCGTGCCGACAAAAAAGGGGTTGCCATTACGTTTATCACCAAAGCCGACAAAGAATATCGCGAAGCCATTGAAGCTCTGATGAATCGCAAGATCCCCATGTCAGCCATGCCCGCTGAAGTGGAAGTTTCCAAAGAACTCACCCTCGACGAGATGCCTCAGATTGCCATGAAGAACACGCTGGTAAAGATTCCGAAGAAGGAAGAAGGCGGCGAAGCTTTTCACGAAAAGAAAGACAAGAACAAAAAAGTAAACATGAAAGTGCGCCGCGCCGCTGCCATGAAAATAAAATACAAAAAACCTAAGACACGCGGACAAAAGACAAAAAACTAGTCGGTAGTAAAAGTAGCAGGTAGTAAAAATAAAAGGCTGTTTCGTTTTGAAACAGCCTTTTTTGTATATTTTTCAAACCGGGTAGTTTGTAAATGATTCTATTTTATTTTCCATTTATCTGATTTATCTGATTTATCTCTTTC
>CAIYTJ010000654.1 GCA_903929065.1 uncultured Bacteroidales bacterium
AATTTCAAATATTTATTGATTTCAATTTCTATATTTTGTAACTATTGGTGTTTAGATGCTCAGAACGATATTCCTATGATATGTGGCACTGGATGTAATTCTAACATTCAAAATTCAAGAGCCTTGATAGGGCCACAAAAAGCAGCTAATCTATTGTCAGCAAAAGACAAGTATTATGATTATTTTAATACCAGTCTGGCAATGTGGATACCTAACATTACCGACAATGTAAAGATAATTAAGGTTAATTTTATAGTTGTTCAGAAAACTGTTAATGATCCACAGAATTTCACCATAAATGGAGTCAGAAGTGATGGAAAGTCGGATACAACATTTCTAAGAAATATGATAATTGAAATAAATAGCATTTATGCCAATTTGGCTGATCCAAGTGATAATGGAGGGCAGGCAATATGTGGCACTTGTAATCAAGTGAAAAATTCAAAAATACAATTTTCGTTAGAAGGAATACATTTTGTTGTCGATCCTAACTATTCGTTTAATCCGACTAAAGAGATTAATATTTATTTAAATCCACCCAATGACATAAATTTTTCTTTGTGTAACGGCTATAGTACGAATTTAAATAGTAATATTAATTTAGTAATGAATCTTGTTTATCAAAAGTATTCATATTTTGATGAATATACACCAATACATTTATTAGCACATGAACTGGGACATGCTTTGGGCCTATGTCATACTTATTTAGGTGGGGGTTGTTCAATTACGAAGGAAGAGATATTAAGTAGTGGTAATTTTTTTGATGATCATTTTGGTACTTATCCTGGAAGATGTCCTGAAGTAGTTAGATCTTGGAACTATGATCCATATTTAAGTAACAATGATTCAACTACAAATAATATTATGAGTGCCACTATTCAAAGGAGTTATTGGACACCAAAACAGATAGGTGCAATGCACAGAAATATGGTTTTTAACAACACTAGAAAATACCTAAAATCTAGTGTTCGTAACTTGAATCCGATAGTTGTAGACTCTGATGAAGCTTGGGATTTTGATATGCTTTTGGATAGAGATATTGTAATAAATAATCAGGGCACAATCACATTGTCACAGAATCTTCAAATGCCAGACAATAGCTCTATTGATATAAATTCAGGAGGGAAATTAATATTGAATAATTCTACAATAAAAGACGACTTTAACAATGATTGGAACGGCATTACAGTCAAATCCGGAGGTTTATTAATCTTAAATTCCACTTCAATTACTGATTACAATATTACAGTTGAAAGTGGTGGAACAATAATAATAAAAGGTTCATTAGATATGTCAGGTACTCATACCGTTACTGTACAAAGCGGAGGATATATATGTATCGAAAGTGGAACAAGCGTTCAATTGACTGATGTAAATAGTTTGATTAAGATAAACGAAGGTGCAAATTATGGAATAAATCCTTCTCTTTCTGTCCAATCAAATTGTGTTTCACTTCCTGCATCGATCATAACTACTGGCAACGGAACCATAGCCGATTTTAATCAGGATGTTTATATTCAAAACCTCACTATCAGTGCAAGCCGGTATATTGGTGGTAAAAATATTTATGTCGGCAACCATGTAGATACAAATAATACTTATGGTGATGTACAAATAAATAACGCAGCCAACGTAATATTTGATTGCAAAAGTGTGACCTTTGATGCTGGTTTTGAGTGTGTTTCAGGCAGCACCTATGAAGTGAAGAATCATTAATCAACACAATCTTTCTACAAAATAATTTTACGAATCCGTACATAAATGTACGGATTCGGCGAACCGTATATGCTGAAATGTAAATGCAAACAGAGCTAAAACAGGACTTTAATTATCACAATTATAGTAAAAACAATTAATTATTATCAACAATTAAATTAAACAAAAATGGCTATTAATTATTCTTTGACACAACGTGTCAATCCTAAAGATGTAGCAGCACCGCGTAAATTCTATGCAATTGCAAAAAGTACCGGAGAAGAAACTGCTAGACAACTGGCTACTGAGATTAGTAAAAGAACTTTGTTGGGAAGCAGCGAAGTATTCGCTGTTCTCGAAGCATTTATTGATTTAATACCCGAAAGACTTGCTGAAGGTAGAATTGTACGATTGGGCGATTTCGGCAGTTTTAACATCACCCTTAGCAGCGAAGGAGTAGAAAAAGCAGAAGAATTCAATTCTGCATTGATTAAAGGTAACAACCTGAATTTCAGACCTGGTAAATTGGTTCAAAATGTATTGGATAATGCTGAATACAAAAAAGTAGCCGAATAAACCATAGTTAAAAAAATCATGCTCACGACTTCATAAAATCGTGCTCACGATTTGATCAACTCTTGCTCATGACTTTAGTAAATCATGCTCACGACTTTTACCACTCGTGAGCATGATTTCAAATCCTTCTTTTCAGGACAAAAGTAATCATTAAAATATAAGAGAATATGCCAAGAAGACACAATACCGACCGAAACGGCAATAGTTGGTCGGAAACAACAAAAAGATCAATTTGGAATAAAGGAACAATTATTCCGGATTTTTCACCAGAACTTTGGAGATGGGATAAATGTGGTTTAGTAATGAAATTCACAGAACATGGGAATCGCGAATCAGTACATGGATGGGAAATTGACCATATAAACCCTGTAGCAAACGGAGGTTCAGATAATGAGACTAATTTACAACCTTTGAACTGGAAAAATAACCTCGAAAAGAGTGATAAACTGAACTGGTCATGCCCTGTACATTAACTTATAATCATTAAATGCCATGTTTTACCCCGTCCTGCCGGATATGTTTATTAAATGGATAAAGAATGGTACTGGTTGTTGGGATATGTTATCCCAACTGTATGTATTATAAGGACTTGCCTGCGGCAGGCAGGTTTGCAATCCGAAATAATAAATCCGATTTTAAAGCCGGATATGCAACTGGATTAAAATTATTCGCAAGCTCATGACCGTTGGTTCCAAAGAATACAAGTACTGGGATTCTTGGCAAGCCAAGCGGAAAACCGAGCGGCAAATCCCAGTGGCGGTATGCAAGTTTTTTACATTAGAGAGTATATCCGGTGGGTCGGGCTTAGAGGATTATATGACAAACATAATAACCATTCAAATATTAATGCTTATGTATTAAAAATAGATATACCAAATGATTTAAAAGATTTACCTCAAGAATAAGAAAAGACCTCTGTTGAACATCCTTTTGAAATTAAATTCAATAACTAGCAACACATTAATAGCATTACGCATCTAACTAAGAATGAGCATCACATAAAAAACCAGACTTATGAATCGGAATAACTTTAATTTGATAAAAATGGAACTGATATTATTCTTTCTATCAGTCTTTCTCGTCAGTTGCAAACAAAATGAACCAACCCAAGTAACCAATTGGCAAATAATTTATCAGGATTCGACTATACGGATGACACGCATTCAATTTTTAGATAAGAACACCGGGTTTATTTTAGCAGGTAATACTGTTGCTATTGACTCTTTACGTGGAAGACAGTTTGTTCTCAAAACCACAGATGGAGGAAAAACGTGGGTTAAATATGCCTGTAAATTCGCTACCTATAATGATGGTGCAAGAATGATGGTTCCGTTAAATGCGAATACTTTGTTAGCGGGAAGCTACTTCCTTTATATTTCTAAAGATAATGGTTTAAATTGGGCTATTATTAATCCAAATTATACAGGATTAAATATTTTTGATATTTATATCAAAGATAGTTTGAATTGGGTACTTGCCGATGGTAATGATATCACACTTACAGCCGATGGTGGAAGTACATTTGAAAAAGTACTTTCAACTGACTTTCTGGCGCCATTTAGTCATCTTTCCTTTCCTTCAAATGCTACAGGTTATGCTTGTGGCGGTGGTGAAACTGATTATTCTACATTTGGTTTTATTGCAAAAACCTTAGATGGAGGACAAAATTGGATAGTGTTGAATCCTGAACCTTGGCATTCAAATCATCAAACTTTTCCGAATGCCAATGCAATACAATTTATATCAGATCAAATAGGCTATATTTTTACCACACATGGCGAAATATACAAAACAATTGATGGGGGAAATAATTGGGTGTTGATTACAAAAATGAGTTTTTTTTATTTAGGTCATTTTTCCTCAGAAAATACAGGATATTGCGCTGATGCAAATAATATTTATCAATCCAATGATGGAGGCAAATCATGGAATGTTAGTTTTTCTTATCCACAAAATGGCATAATAAATATTATAGATATGTTTTTCTTAAAAACCAATGAAGGTTATTCCATTACAAAAGATGGCAAAATAATTAAAATTAATAACTAGTCATTTAATTCTTAAAATTATGAAACAAATTTCAATTTTTCTATTATTGTTACTGTCAGCGTTTGTGGCTGCACAGCAACCGATTTCAAAAAGAGACATTGATAAACACGGTGTTGTCAATTTTATGGTTTTTGATAACAAAACTTTATCAATTCGATTGGAGCAGGCTAAAAAGCTACTTAGTGATTCCTTGAAGTTTCGTGCTGAAGATGATCTTGTTTTGTTGCAGGAAACGAAAGATAAATTGGGATTTACCCGTCAATTTTATGAGCAACGTTATAAAGGGATTAAGGTGGAACATGGCTTGTATGGCGTACATAGCCGGAATGGAAAGATTGAATACATGGGCGGTGAATATAAAAAGGTGAAAAATGTTATTGTTATTCCATCTCTATCAGAAAAACAAGCCTTGGAAAAAGCTTTGGGTTACATCCATGCCATTAAATACAAATGGGAAAATCCGGACGAAGAAAAGTTTATTAAATCTTTTAAGAGCGATTCCGCTGCCACCAACTACCCGAAAGGACAATTGTTGATTTGCAAGGATGCGTTAAAAACAGATAGCATTTATCGTTTGGCTTATGTATTCGATATCTTTGCAGAATTCCCTTTTTCCCATAAGCTTTATTCTATTGATGCCATTACAGGTGACATATTAAACGTTAATGACTTAGTATTTGATGTCAATACCACAGGCACTGCAGCTACGCGTTACAGCGGTCCGCAGTCAATAACAACCGATTCATATCCCAACGGCTACAGGTTACGTGAAACAAGAAATGGTGTACGGATTGAAACTTATAATATGAATCGAACCACCAATTATTTCAATACTGATTTTTCAGATAATGATAATAACTGGACAGCAACTGAATACAATAATGCAAACTTCGATAATGCGGCATTAGATGCGCATTGGGGTTTAGAACGTGTATACGATTATTGGCAAACAGTAATGCAAAGAAACAGTTTAAATAATCAAGGACTTCCATTATTAAATTATGTACATGCCAATATAGCAGACATGGGTTTTGGTATTAATAATGATAATGCATTTTGGGATGGGCAACGAATGACCTACGGTGATGGTCAAACATTATTTTCTCCAGTTGCATCTTTAGATGTAATTGCACATGAAACTGGACATGGTATTATGACATTCACAGCTGGATTTGGAAATAACGGAGAAAATGGAGCATTAAATGAAGGATTCAGCGACATTTGGGGTGCTGTTATTGAACATTGGGCTGTAGCAAATGACCCAGCAAAACAAACATGGTTAATAGGTGAGCAACTTATGAAAAATGGAGCTTTGTGTCTTCGATCTTTAAGAAATCCCAAAGTAGAAGGATACAACACGTCTACCAATAATATTCACGGAGGATATCCTGATACTTATCAAAAAACTAATTGGGATACTAGTTTAAATCCAGACACACATATAAATTCAACTGTATTAAGCCACTGGTTTTATTTACTTTCTCAGGGAGGAAGCAGTACTAATGATTTAAATAATAGTTATACCGTTTATGGTATTGGTATTGACAATGCAGCAAAAATAGTTTATCAAGCAGAAAATATTGAATTAAGAAATTATCCTACTGCAGGTTATAATATAGCAATGACTCAAACAATTCAAGCTGCTACAGATATTTATGGAGCAAACTCACCTGAAGTATTACAGGTTCAAAATGCCTGGTATGCAGTTGGGCTTGGAACTCAACCTTTACAGTTATCTATATCTGGTACTTCTCAGATATGTGGTCAAGAGAATAACAGTTTCTCCATTATCAATTTAGTCGGGAATGCACCAAGTTGGAGTGTGAATATCCCAAATGTTATTTCATTTCCTCCAACAGGAAATCCTATATCTGTTACAAAAACTGGGGCTGGTATTGTTACTTTAACTGCTACAATTAATTCTTCAATAACTCTAACTAAACAAGTTTCTGTAGGTGCGCCTTATTATTTGGGAGTTAGTGGAATATCTAATTTGATAATGTGGGATGCTGGTGATTTTCAAGTGTTACCAAGTACCGGCAACTATGCTTATGAAGGAACTTTATCCTTAGCTGATGGAGTTGGGCTCGCTACAAGCTACGTTTGGAGTTTTGTGTCAGGTACTCCGGGTAAACCTATCACTTGGTGGTCAAGTGGTGGCTGGGTTGATGTAGCAATGAAATCAACAAACACCTTTCTAACATTGAAGTGTACAGCAAGCAATAGTTGTGGTTCTTATACACAATATTATTCGTTCACAAATAGCGATATTATACCAATGATTATAACTCCAAATCCAAGCTCCACTCAGGCAGAAGTAAGTATTGCAGATGCTGCTACAAAAAATTCTGCAATGTCAACTTCAACGCTGGCTCCAACTGAAAATTTGGGTGCTGCTTCTTATTCAGTTACTGTTGTTGATAGCTATGGCCTTACGGTATATTCGGCAACTGTGAAAGATAAAAAATTCATTATACCAACTTTATCGTTCCGAAATGGTATTTATGCGGTTGTAGTTTCAGATGGAACAACTGTATATCAAAAGAAATTGATAGTGAAACACTAAAAAGAATCTTGAAACTCTCAAAGTAAAAAAATACTTTGAGAGTTTCAATAATAATAATTATTATTACTCATTAGCTAATGCTGGGGAGTATAATCCCTACTGTAAATTTATTCTAAAAATAACGAAAACTGACAATAATTAATTCGCTAATTATAAGTAAGTACTGATTAAATTTCATGAAAAAGCTCCTTACACTTATTTCCGTATTCCTCATTACTATTTCATCTTTCGGGCGGACCCTGATTACAACCGCTGATGTCAATTTCAGAGACACACCACAAATTACCGGTAAAATAATATGCAAGATACGGAAAGGTACTGTTATTGAACCGATAGAGGGTATCATACCCTATAACACCTGGCTACCTATTGAATACAACGGTAAAATAGGTTGGGTTAGCCTGACAAAAGTCAAACAAAAGCCTGGCAAAACAAGAGATAACAGTTCGGAGGATTATCCACCGCCGATATCTGCGAACTTTCCGAATTGAAATACAAGAAGTTTTTCCCTTTATCATTTTTCTGATATCTAAAGACAATTCCAACATTACTAACTTTAAAATAGATAATTATGAATAAATACAACCTATCGCACTCTGTTCGTAACCTGACGATGCTCGTCGTGCTGCTTTCGTTAGCTGCCTGTGCCACTATTTCGTCGTTCGACCAGTATGCCTACACCCGTACCACTTCACTGAAAGTAGATGCATTGAACACCATGAGTCTGGCAACCGAAGATTATACTACCAACGAAAAGACCGTGCAGGATCTCCAAACCAACCTGCAAAAAGTGTATGAATACGAGAAGAACCGTCCGAAGAATGAAATCACTCTCAAGATGTGGGATAAAATACTTGATGCCAACGGGCATTTGTTGTGCGGGTTTATCAAGCGGTGGCAAACGGAAAAGAAACTGAATGCGGTCTTCGTACAGGAAGAAAAAAAACTGGTGGGTGAGGCGTTCGACCAGATTGCCGGGCTTGAAAGCCATAAAATAAAACCATCCGATATAAAAAACAATTAAAACCAACCGATTATGGGAAACATAGATTTTCAAGCCATACTGGCTACACTCAAAGAAGGAGTAACCGGACTAGCTACCGCCACGGTTCAAAATTACGTTAATGAAGCCAAAGCCGATGGACTCAAACTGGTGGAAAGTTTAAAAGCAGATATTCAAACCTGGGGGCAAGACCTTGTTGCCGGTAAAATGTCGACTGCCGACGTGGAGTTTTTGGTTATGGCTAAGAAAGAAGTCATTGAAATGAATGCGCTGAAACAAGCCGGACTGGGCCTGATTAAAGTTGACGAATTCAAAAACAGCCTGCTGCAACTTATTGTCAAAACGCTGACCAGTTTATAGTTTATAGTTGACAGTTGATAGTTGACAGTTGATAGTTGATAGTTCAAAGTGATACTATGTGTTCTATGTGTGTCTAATGTGGTAAAAAATAATCAAATGAAAAAGAAATCAGAATTTGGAAAAATAAGCGGTGTTGATTTGCTCAATGCGCTTTATCATGCACTAGTGGCAGTCATATTTCCTTTCCTGGCTTATTTAAACAAGGGAGTATTACCTGAAACCCGTCAGGAATGGATTATTATGATAGGTGTCTTTTTAAGTGCGTTTTTTGGTTAGCTGTTTAAAAGGGGAGTAACCAACTCTAACGGTCAACTATTTAAAACCGAACCAAAATGAATCTTAGCAAAAACTTTACATTGGAAGAATTGACCCGTACCAATTTGACCTTGCCGAATATACCGTCGGAATCAGAAAAGGCCAAACTAGCCGAACTGGTAAACGGATTGCTTCAACCACTTCGCGATAAATGGGGAAAACCAATAAATGTGACTTCCGGTTTCCGTTCGTCAGCGGTGAACAAAGAACAAGGTGGAAGTATAAAACCGCTTTCACAACACTGCAAGGGTGAAGCAGCCGATTTGGAAACGGATGATAATGCGCATCTATTTCATCTTATCTGCGAACACTTCGACTTTGATCAATTAATCTGGGAAAGCGGCAACGACCTCCAACCCGACTGGGTGCACGTGAGCTACAAAACCAAGGGCAACCGGAAACAGGTGCTGCGGATGACGGTGGTGAAAGGGAAGAAGAGGTATACAGTGATCAGTTGACAGTTATCAGCAATCAGTTAATAGTAATTAGTTGACAGTTGAGTAAACAGTTATCAAATAATCAAATACACAACTAACCAACGAATAAAAATACTTATGAAACAACTTTTTCTATTTGCTCTATGAATAGACTTTTCAAATCAAGAAGCTTCTGGATATTATTTGCTACCGGAGTAACTACCATAGGTTATTGGTATATTTCTACCTGGGATAAATCGGTAATTAGTGATGTAAAAACATTTCCGTATCCATGGAATCAAACACCTTTTTCAATTGCATTTTATAATGGTTTATTAAAAAACAAGATTAAAGCCGGACTTGCTTTTGGACTACTTTCAATATTTGTACAAACCGTAATCATTTATTTTCCGATTAGTATTAAAAGAAAGAAATTTATTAAAGGAACCTTGTCACATATTATAAAACAATACCTGGAAGGTGATGTAACCAATAATCGAATAACCATTTATGTTGTAAAGAGAGGGTATCGAATGTATTTATCATACATCTGGAAATGCTTTATGGTTAATGTGGTTAAACACTATAAACGAAAATTATTAAGACCTCATTTACGAAGTTTTCCCAGACCTTTCAGAAAATACCTCGTGTTTTCGGGACGCTCCGGCAAACCTCATGAAGACGGCACCTCCACTTTTTTTCTAATTCCTGAAAGTGAAGATGAAATATCGGGAATTGCAGCTTATGTATTTTATGAGGATAAGCCACAATTTGTGGAATTACCTGACATAAGTCATATAGATTTTGATTCAATGCGCAAAATTGAAGATTTGACGGAACCTGAACATAAGTTAGCAGTAGAAAAATACATGGAAGAAGGTAAGGTCAATTCATTTGATAAATTGAAGATGTTTCATCGGCATCCACAGCATTTATATGCCACTCCAATCTACGATAACAAAAATGATCCATTTGGTGTCATTGTTTTTGATAGTATGGAAAAGAAAACTGATTTTAAAAACAATCTGGATAATTTGTTGGGATATTGCAAAATAACTGAGAATATTATTAATTACATAAACTAAAATGGTAGATTTAATTAAGATTTCATTGGATAAACAATATCTTAACTCGAAAAATATTGTTGTTGTGGAGCCTAATTTTCCTCCTTCCGTAATACCTTATTATATCTTATTGACAGAGCTGGATGGAAAAATTACAATTAAAAATGAATACTTGCCCAAAAATGAAGAAATAGTCAAATACCAGACATCAGAAAACCTGAAGTTTGTTTATGGACAAAATTCAGGACGGATTTACGAAATATATTCAATAAAACCATTAAAAAAAGAAGACCTAATCAACAGCATAATCCATTACAGCAAGCAGA
>CAIYTJ010000655.1 GCA_903929065.1 uncultured Bacteroidales bacterium
AAAAGTGATAAAGATTTTATTTTTAAATTGGAAATCGTAATTGAAGAAACAGATGAGACTTGTTTTTGGCTTGAAATGATGTCTGAATCAGGGATTATTGATTTCAAGTCAGAGATAGATGTTTTACACAAAGAAGGAAATGAATTGTTATCAATTTTTGTGGCTTCTGTCAAAAAAGTGAAATCAAGGTTAAACACCACCCAGTCTTAAATCAAAAATCCTAAATCCTAAATAACCAATCCTAAATCAAAAATCAACAATCACACTTCCAAATGTTTATAGCCCATAAACTTAAAAAAGAAAATATCTGTGAATACCTGCTTTATATGTGGCAGGTTGAGGATTTGATTCGGGCTTTTGGTCTGAATATCGATTTGCTGAACGAACGCATTATCAGTTCGTATCCGGTTTCGGACGATGAACGTAAAAGTTTGTATGAGTGGTACGAAAGTCTGATTGAAATGATGCGGCTGGAAAATGTACAAACCGAAGGACACCTGCAACTCAACAAAAATATCATTATCGAACTGGATGAATTGCACGGGCTTCTATTAAAATCGGGACAAGATGCCGGTTATAATGCTAAATTCTATCATGTTGTACCTTTTATAAATCAACTTCGGAATCATTCCAATGCAGGATTAAGCGATGTGGAAGTTTGTTTTAATTTTCAATACGGAATCATGATTTTGCGTATGAAGAAAGCAGAAATAACCCCAGAAACCCTTCAGGCACAAACCGAAATAAGCAAGTTTATGGTGCTTTTAGCAAGGAATTATCAGCTATACAAATCCGGCGAATTGAATTTTGAAGACGATTAATTCATTCAACCCGTCATTTATTGCTAAATTTTATTTATTTTTGGGCTTGATAAAAGTCATAACTTTATAAACTAATTACTAAAAACTAATCGTATGAAAGGCATAGTTTTAGCCGGAGGTTCCGGAACCAGACTGTATCCCGTTACCAAAAGTATTTCCAAACAAATCATTCCGGTTTACGACAAGCCGATGATTTATTATCCTTTGTCAGTTTTGATGCTGGCCGGAATTAAAGAAATCCTGATCATTTCCACGCCACAGGATATTCATTTGTATGAGAATCTGCTTGGAAACGGCGATGATTTGGGGATCAAACTGGTTTATGCTATTCAACCGTCACCGGACGGACTGGCACAGGCTTTTATTATCGGCGAAGAATTTATTGGCAATGACAATGTTTGCATGGTACTTGGCGACAATATTTTTTACGGATTCGATTTCACACGCACCTTGCGCGAAGCCGCCGAACTGGAAGACGGCGCTGTTGTTTTCGGTTATTATGTAAATGACCCTGAACGTTACGGAGTGGCTGAATTTGATGCCAACGGAAAAGTGTTGAGCCTGGAAGAAAAACCTGCACAACCAAAATCGAATTATGCGGTTACCGGCTTGTATTTTTACAGCAACGATGTAATTAAAAAGTCGATTGGCTTGAAACCGTCCAAACGCGGCGAACTGGAGATAACCGATTTAAACCGTTTGTATCTGGAAGAAGGCCGCCTGAGTCTGAAAATGATGGGACGCGGCATGGCATGGCTCGATACGGGCACTCATGACAGTTTGCTTGAAGCTTCCAACTTTATTGCTACCATCGAAAACCGTCAGGGTTTGAAGATTGCCTGTCTGGAAGAAATTGCTTTCCGCAACGGTTATATTACCAAAGAACAATTGCTCAAACTGGCCGAACCGCTGAAGAAAAACCATTATGGTGAATATCTGATTAAAATTGCGAACGAAGTCGTTTGATTAGCCTTCAATTGTAATTAGTCTAATTCGTATTAATTCGTGTAATTTGTATTTAATGGAAATAATTAAAACCCCCATACCTGATTTATTAATTATACAACCGCGTGTATTTGGTGATGCACGGGGCTTTTTCTGCGAAACATACAACGAAAAAACCTTTCACGATGCCGGTATCAACCTGAAATTCTGCCAGGACAATCAATCCAAATCGTCTTATGGTGTGATTCGCGGATTGCATTATCAATTGTACCCGCAAAGCCAGTCGAAACTGGTTTCGGCAGCTGTGGGAAGTGTGTGGGATGTGGCTGTGGATTTGCGGAAAGATTCTCCGACTTTCGGACAATGGTTCGGTGTGGAACTTACGGAGGAAAACCATCTACAGTTTCTGATTCCGCAGGGTTTTGCGCATGGTTTTTCGGTGTTGAGCGAAACGGCTTTGTTCACCTACAAATGCGACAATCTGTACAATCCCGCTCTGGAAGGCGGCATTATGTACAACGATCCCGCGCTGGCCATCGACTGGAAAATCCCGGCTGACAAAGCGGTTATTTCTGAAAAGGATACGAAACACCCGTTGTTCGCGGATGCAAAAATGAACTTTTAGACCCCCAACCCCCTAAAGGGGGCTTTTTATGGAAACAATACTGATTACCGGCAGTCACGGACAACTTGGCAACGAAATGCAACAGGCAGCCGTACGTTTTCCTCAATTTAATTTCATTTACACCGATGTGGAAGAACTCGACATCTGTGATAAAGCGGCGCTCGATGCCTTTGTAAAAACACATGCAGTGAATGTGATTGTGAATTGTGCTGCTTACACGGCCGTTGATAAAGCGGAAGATGACGTGGAATTGTGTTACAAAATAAACAGCGATGCGGTTCGGAATATTGGCGAAGTGGCAGCAGCCAACAACCTGAAAGTAGTTCAGGTTTCTACCGATTATGTTTTTGACGGAACGAATCACGTGCCTTACACCGAGGACGAACCGGTTTGCCCCGCAACGGTTTACGGAAAATCGAAACTGGCCGGCGAACAGGCGTTGATGGAAACCTGCGAACAGGCGGTTATTATCCGCACCTCGTGGTTGTACTCTTCGTTTGGCAACAATTTCGTGAAAACAATGCTGAAACTCGGCAACGAACGCGAATCGCTAAACGTGATTTTCGACCAAATCGGTACGCCCACGTATGCAGCTGATTTAGCCAATGCCATTCTGATAATTCTCAGCCACGATACATTCGCTCCGGGCATGTATCATTATTCCGACGAAGGCGTGTGCAGCTGGTATGATTTTACCAAGACCATTCACCGGATTGCTAAGATAACGACCTGCGATGTTCGCCCCATTGAGACCAAAGATTATCCGGCACGCACTCCCCGCCCCCAATACAGCGTGCTGAACAAGGCCAAAATAAAGGCAACGTACGGAATCACCATTCCGCATTGGGAAGAAAGCCTCGAACGATGCATGAAGATCCTTACCAGAAAAATAATTGTCTGACTATATAAAACAAGCGCGAACCGGTTATCGGCTCGCGCTTGTGTTTTATTAGACTTTCAATTTCAAACGAGGGAGGTAGATTATTTTAATAATTCTTTTTAAAGTTTCTATAGTAATATTCCTTCATTCTCCAATATTCATGTAAATCATAATTCCATGCATGATTATATGGATA
>CAIYTJ010000656.1 GCA_903929065.1 uncultured Bacteroidales bacterium
AAAATTGAAACAGCTATAAATGCATAATATATAGGCCAGATTCGCAGGATTCTTCGGATATAAAAATTCTTTATTTGAATTGTTTTATGACCCGACATTTCCTTCAACAATAAAAACGTTATCAGGAAACCACTAATTACAAAAAACAAGGTAACCCCACCTGGAAATACCGGTAAATTAATTCCGGGTATTCCCCAATTTCCAAATGTTGTTTGAAATACATGCGATACCATAACGGATATAGCTGCAATGGCTCGTAAACCATTTAACCCTGATAAATGTATCGATTCATTTTTCATTAAACTCAATGATTATATCCTATTTGCTAATTTCATAAATAATCGTTATTCAAAAGTGATTTATTCCCCCATACTTTTATCAAATAAGGCATAATTTTGTCCAACGGCGGCAGACAAGGTTGAATTACTGTAATTGGTTTTTGAATCATTGCATTAATTTACTTTTAGCTCCTTTAATATGCAAATATACCATTAACTTTGAAATTTAGAGCAAAATAATTTTGGTTTCTTACCATTTGATGAATTATTACGATTTATAAGTTAATTTATTATCCAATTTCGAGGTTTTATGTACTTTAAAGTTATATAAATTCATTATTTTACAACCAGAATAATCCGAATTAAAAAACCGTGCAAACATTATTATCTGCACGGTCTCAAAAAAACTATCTATCGGGTTATTTCTCTCTGAAAAATCAGATTACAAAAGTGGTAATCTGATCACTCCATACTCTGGAAGGGTCACTGCCGGCACCTGCAATACGGAATACATATTGCTTGCCACTGGTAAGTCCATCAATGAGTAGTTTGTGTTTGGTGCATGTTTTATGAACCCAGTTAAATATACCTTCCGGTGAAACTTCGGCATATTCATATTCATAAAAAGAGGCGGATGATATGGCATCACAACTTGCCTGAACACTGCCTTTATTATCACCCATTTTAATTATTACATTTTCCGGTTTTGCCAATGGCCCTACCGCTGATGGCTTTTTATTTACATAAAATCCGCTGCTGCTTATTATAACTGCATCGCCTTTACTGGTCAACTGCACATATAAAGCTAAATCCTTCAACTGGCTTTCCAATTTTGCGCGCCAGCTGTTTTTGATCACCCGGTCATCCTGACTTCCCTTTTCTGCTTTGGCTAAAGAGGCTAAGTAACTTACTATTGTTGCTTTTACCTCATCCAACGACGGAATTGGATCTTTGAAATTAGGATTCTCAGTCATATTATCCGTGATATTTGTCGCAGTTACCCCTAACTCAGTGTCAGTGTAATTCTTTTGCGAAAAATCAGTCGAAACTTTTACTGTTCCCATTTTTTCTTCATTTTTATTATTTACATGATAGATAGTTTTTTATTTAGTGATTAATGATTAACGTTAAGTGATAAGATAAATACTGACTGTCAACTATCAACTATTAACTGTATTTGGTTTACTTCTATTCGAAAGTGACTTACTTCTATATGGAAATGACTTACTTCTATATGGAAATGGCTTACTTCTATACGGAAATGATTTACTTCAATATGGAAATGACTTACTTCCATATGGAAATACCTTACTTCTATATGGAAATGACTTACTTCTATATGGAAATGATTTACTTCTATATGGAAATGACTTACTTCCATATGGAAATACCTTACTTCTATATGGAAATGGCTTACTTTCCAACCGTATTTTAACACTAAAAGAACGCTTGTTTTTACAGTGTAAAGAAATGGTCAAATAATGATTTAAACAATACTACCCAGGTATGATTTTTTCGATGCCAAGCTAATTTTAACTATAATATTTTATATATGTAAAAATAAAATTCAACCTTTACCGTTAAAATAGAAACGTTAATCAATTCACTTAATATGAACCAACGAATTAATGAATTAAAAAAAGAATTACAAGAGTTGATAGGTGCTCAAACTTGTACGGTAACTCCGGAAATGGAATTGATACGTGAATTGAAATACAAAGAAGCAAAAAGAGAGTCCAAATTGCATGGCAAATCTTATAGTATAGTTGATTTGAAAGAAGGACGTTTTGCGTATCATGTTTCAGCTCATGATAAATGGCTTTCTGCTCCGGTTATTGATATTAATGAACCAAATAACCTTGAGCAAATCTATAATCTGACTCACCCCGATGATTTGCAGAAAGTGATAGAAAATGAACTGAGGGGAATTAATTTTATGCTTGAACTGCCAATCGAAAAGAAAGAGGATTTTCAGTTCCTCTATATGCGAAGATTATTGGATAAAAGCGGGAACTTTCAATTATGTTTACACAGGTTAAGTGTTGCGGTATGGGATGAAACCGGAAAACCGTGGTTATTACAGAATTGTACCGAGAAACTACCGGGATATTTCAAAAATTTGTCACAGATAAGTGAATTTTACCTGTTATTCCCTCTTACCCAGCCAAATCGAAAAAAAAGGGAAATCTTTGTAAACAATATCTGGTTAACCGAGCAAGAGTTAAACATTCTTCAACTTGTTTACGATGGCCGCAATCAATTGTACATTGCCAAAAAGAACTTTATAAGCGTGAGAACTGTGAAAACTCACTTTACTACTATTCGAATGAAACTGAATATGAATAATATTCATATGGCATCTGTTTTTGCCAAACTTACCGGGATTCTAATGCAACTACTCTTTTTATGGATTGAATGGGGAGAAGATATAGAGGAAATAATGAAAGGGATTTGAATGTTGAATATTTAGAAAATGATGAACTATAAACTTTCTTTTCAGAACAAACCTATTTCTTCCATCTCCAATACTTTGCATTCCATTTGTCCAGTTTAAAATAAACGCGTTCAGCAAACCAGAAGATGCGGTAAAGCCACTTATGTTTCTTTATCCTCTCCATTTGGTCAATATCAAATGAATATCGGTCATAATCGGATAGAATCGGAGTTGGAATAAGTTCTTCGAGTACTTTCCGCCTTTCTGTCTGATCTAAATCAAGTTGGGTACTGCTGATGCCTGTTCGGTCAAAACAGGTTACATACAAATCGGCAAAACGGACGGTTGCTCCATGTATAACCACTACATTCAAATACCATTTCCAGTCGGACACTATTTTCAATGATTCGTCATAAAGTCCATATGTATCAAATAGTGACCGGCGAATATAAGCAGAAGTATGTTGAATAGTGCCCCGATAAAAAGTATACAGACTAACTGATTTTGAGTTTTTGTCGTATCGTTTTTTTCCGTCCTTACGGATACTTATTACATCTCCAACAAGGATATCGACTCCATCTTTTCCCCTCTCCTTGTGAGAGGGGTTAGGGGTGAGGTCTAGCATGTTTTCAACAACACGTTCATCGACCAGCCAATCTCCTGAATTCAGAAAATGAATATAATCCCCTTTCGCCGTCCGGATTCCTTTGTTCATGGCATTATAAATACCGGAATCGGGTTCACTAATCCATTTAAACTTTCTATCTTTCAAACTTTCATACTTATTAACTACGTCCAAACTACCATCTGTCGATTGACCATCAATAATAATATATTCAAACTCTTTCGAAGTTTGATTTAACACGCTTTCCATGGTTTTACGTAACCCTTCAGCGTTGTTGTAATTGATAGTAATTATGGAGAGTTTCATGTTAGTTAATAGTAGGTGGATTATAGTTTATAGATACTTTCGGATTCCGGAGACCAAATCTACTTCCGGTATAAATCCAGTTGATTTCATTTTGGAATTATCCATACAAAGTATTTTCATGGATTCATCACGTCCCGATTTTCGTCCGAAATAACTTTCAATAAACGGTTTGTTCAATTCCAGGAATATAAGTTTCACCACATCTTTTACAGAATAGGATTCGTCCGGAGCCATATTGTAGAACCCTGACTCCAATGAATTATTATCTATCAGATTTCCCAGAAATCTCACTAAATCATCCGTATGAAGATATTGCCTGATTTGACTGCCTTCGGTAAACTCCATTTCCTGATTATTTTTTACTCTTTCAACAACGTAAGGAATAAGTCGAAACGGATTTTCGTTCTTGCTGTAAATAGTGGGTAAAAAGAGTTGGTAATTTTTGAAAGTGAATGATTTGGAAGAGTTGAACCTGGAAAAAACCCTTTTGGAGATACAATATTCATTGGGTACGCGTTGTTGGCTTTCAAGGATTCCATTTTCACTTACAGGTGTTGAATCTTTGCTTTCGCCTATTTCAAAATAGCTGCCAAAGGTAATTACCTTACCCTCGTATCTTTTTGAATTCAGATAATTGAACATCCGGATAGGCAGGAATGAATTCAGTTCATAAATCAATTCAACGTCTTCATTTAAATTGCTTTGTATACCTGCTCCGGCACAATATATGATCACATCAGCCTGTAATAAACTTTCAAAATCAAGCGGAGCTTCGGGGTATTTGAAAAAAATAAAATCCGTTGAAGGATTCTGATTATTTATTCCATAAAGTACAAAGTGATGGTTGGCAAAAAGAGTGGAATTTACAATCTCATTCGCCAGAAAAGAATTAGACCCAACAATAGCAATTTTCATAGATTAACGTAAGTTTGATTGATGAAATAATAAATTTCAATAAATAACTTGCTAAAAGTCCTAAGGACTTCAATTTGAATAACCGCGGGTGTAACCCGTGGCAGATTAATAAAAATTAAAGCAGAACCCTGAAAGGGTTCAATATATAAATTGATGTTATTGAACCCATTTCAGGGTTCTGAGATCATTCTATTTATTATCCGTTGGTTTTACCCACGGTTATTTAAATTAAACCCTATTCAGGGTTTATGTATAAAATGGATACACAATTATTTTACAGTGTATTTGTTGATCTGATCAACACATAATTCATATACATTTTCCGAAGCATATCGTTTATACCAATCAACCGTTAAAGCAACGGTTTGATGAATATCCATCCGGGGCTCCCAACCCAACTGTACACGTGCTTTGGAAATATCCAGCATCAACAAATTAGCTTCATGAAGGGCATTCGGGTTTGATAGATCGCGTAATTCTCCGCTTCCGTAATTTTCAACTACCTTCGATGCAACATCCCAAACGGTGGCTATTGATTCAGCCCGCGGACCAAAGTTCCAGCCTTCACAGTACTTTGTAGGTTCCTGCCACATTTTATAAGCCAACAACATATATCCGCCCAGTGGTTCCAATACGTGTTGCCACGGACGAACTGCTTTCGGACTGCGAATATCAATGGATTTTCCGGCTTCCAATGCTTTGATACAATCGGGAATAATCCGGTCCAATGCCCAATCACCACCACCAATTACATTACCTGCCCGAACACTCGCAATTGATTTACCATGTTTTTCGAACTGTAACGGATTAAAATACGAACGTCTCCACGAAGCAATCGCTATTTCTGCAGCTCCCTTGGAAGAAGAATACGGATCATAACCACCCATGGGTTCATTTTCGCGATAACCCCAGATTTGTTCTTTATTTTCGTAGCATTTATCGGTGGTAATCATCACACCCACTTTTACACTATCCGTAACCCGAATGGCTTCAAGTACGTTTATGGTTCCCATTACATTGGTTTGGTAAGTTTCCACCGGAATATCATAACTCAATCGCACAAGAGGCTGCGCTGCCAAATGAAATACGATTTCGGGTTGATAAGTTGCAAAAATTTCTTTTACAAGGTTTCCGTCCGAAATATCGCCACGGATATCGGTCATTTTATCTTTCAAACCGGATAAAACAAAATTATCCCGTTCGGTATAGGGATCTTTTGCGAGTCCAATTACTTCCGCACCCATTTCTCTCAGCCAGATAGAAAGCCATGAACCTTTAAAACCGGTATGTCCGGTAATCAGAACCCTTTTATTTTTATAAAAATCATTTAATATATTCATAACCCCTAACCCCTAAAGGGGAATTTAATTAGTTTCGTCTCTTAAATAAATATCCAAATTTATAAAATCAGGCATTCCACTCTTGTCCCCCTTTAGGGGTTAGGGGTCTTACCAGATTTTCCACGGAGCATTTCCTTTTGCCCACCAATCGTTTAATTCAATATTATCGCGCAAGGTATCCATGGGCTGCCAAAAGCCTTCGTGCTTAAATGAGTTCATCTGTCCGGTTTTAGCAATACTTTCCAGTGGTAATTTTTCAAAAGTAACGGTATCATCATTTTCGGCTATGAAATCAAACACTTCCGGTTCGCAAACAAAGTAACCGGCATTAATCCACATTCCATCTCCTGCTGGTTTTTCGGTAAAACTGGTCACATTGCCAGTTTCATCAATTTCCAATGAGCCGAATTTGCCTTTGGGTTTGTAAGCTGTAACAGTCAGGTATTGTTTCCGGGTTTTGTGAAAGTCAACCAGTTCTTTGATATTTATATCTCCTACTCCATCACCGTAGGTCAACATAAAAGGCTCATTACCGGTATATTTTTGAATCCGTTTAATACGGCCGCCGGTCATAGTATTTAATCCTGTTTCTACTAATGTTACTTTCCATGGTTCAGCCACACTGTTATGAACTTCCATTTGATTGTTGTGTAAATCAATAGTTACATCGCTGTTATGCAGAAAATAGTTAGCAAACCACTCTTTAATTGCATAGCCTTTATATCCCAGACAAATTATGAATTCGTTATAGCCGTACTCGGAATACGTTTTCATTATATGCCACAGAATGGGCTTTTCACCAATCGGAATCATCGGTTTTGGTAATGACTTTGTCTCTTCACTAAAACGGGTACCAAACCCTCCTGCTAAAATGACTACTTTCATACTGTATTTCTTTAATTAACTACAAACTATAAACTTTGAACTATGAACTATGAACTATGAACTATAAACTAT
>CAIYTJ010000657.1 GCA_903929065.1 uncultured Bacteroidales bacterium
AGCCCGGATAAATACCCAATAATAAAATACTGAAAGTAATAATAGCCAGCGTGATTTTTACAATCATTGAAACAGTTGGTAATGTGATATTGTTGGTTTGTGAAAACATGGTATTAATAACTCTTAAGTAATAATATAAGCCTATAACGCTGTTGATAATCATGGCAAATATCAAAATCCATAACCCGGATTTCATACCTTCCAGAATCAAATAAAATTTGGAAATAAATCCGGCTGTGATTGGAATTCCGGCTAGCGATAACATGCAAAGTGTAAGCACAGCGGCTGTCCATGGTTTTTTCCAGAAAAGACCTTTAAAATCAATGATTTCTTCCATTTCAACATCTTTTGTTGAAAGCAATGAAATCACTCCGAAAGCTCCGATGGTGGTAATGAAATAAGTAATCAGATAAAATATTGCTGACTGAATACCTTTATTGCTGCCGGTTAACAAGATGATAATCAGATAACCCATATTGGCAATGGATGAGTAGGCGAGGAGCCGTTTGATGTTTTTCTGCTGAATGGCCAGTATATTTCCTACAAACATGGAAAGAATGGCAATGCCTGAAATAACAAGGAAAATGGATTGGTTTTCAAATCCTTTAATATTGAAGAAGAATCGGATAAACACTGCCATGACGGCACCTTTCGAAACGGTTGCAATATACGACGAAACCGGAGCCGGTGCGCCTTGATAAACGTCGGGTGTCCACATGTGAAACGGAACCAACGCCAGTTTGAAACCAATTACAACCAACATCATGCCGAAACCGTAAATAAATAACGGCGGTAATTTGGACAGATGAGTCATTGCTGAAACGATGGCAGAAAATTGCATGGTTCCAAATGTCAGGTACATCAATCCCATGCCAAAGAGTAAAAAGGCAGAAGAAACCGATGCCAGTATCAGGTATTTTATTCCTGCTTCAATGGAACGGTCTTTCGATTTTTCAAAAGCAATGAGTATATACAGCGAAAGTGTCAACGTTTCAATTCCCAGAAAGAAAAGAATGAAATGATTGGCAACAGCCAGCAAGGCGGCTCCCAGGGTGGATGTGAAAATAATAATGTAATATTCTTCGCGGATTCCATCCAACTGTTTCAAATAACTATACGAAAGGAGCGTGACCAGCAAAGCTGAAATAAGAATAATTCCAAGGAAAAACAAACTGTAGCTGTCGATTATAAATAAAGGTGCTATTGAATGAGGAATAATTGGAAGAATGTAGAAAATTGATGCAATAGCTGTAATAAAAGCCAACACAGAAAAGCCAAACACCACTTCATAATTCCTGTAAATAGAAATTACAATCATGATGATAATGGGCGCCATGGCCAGTATCATAAAAGGAGTTAAGCTCAGAAAGTCTGTATTGGTCATAAATGAGGTTAATTTGTTAGTTAGTTGATTGGTTGATTGGTTGAGTCATGATAAATGTCTTGTTTCCTGATTCCTGGCTCTTGGTTCTTTCAAGTGTTTTCAACAAAGAAGGTTTGGCAACATCAAAAACCGGTTGTGGGAAAAGTCCAAGCACAACTATTATGATAACCAGCGAAACTGAAACAACTTTTTCGCGAATGCTTAAATCATTCATTTTCCAGTCGGTGTTTTTCTTGCCAAAGAAAACTTTTTGTAAAATCCGTAACGAGTAAAGCGTGGCTGCAATCAATCCCACACAAGCCAGAACAGACATTAAAACATTTACTTTAAAGGCGCCAATTAAAATCAACAGTTCGGCAATAAAGTTTCCCAATCCCGGCAAACCCAACGAAGCCATGGCGAAAATCAACCCTATTGCACCCATAAACGGAGCTTTTTCCCACAGTCCGCCCATTTGGTTGATGTCGCGGGTATGAATCCGCTCCGAAAGTTGTCCCGCCATGATAAATAATGCGCCGGTGCTGATTCCGTGGGCAATCATTTGCATCACTACGCCTTGGTAGGCCAGTTCGTTGAAGGAAAAAATCCCCAACATCACGAACCCCATGTGACTCACGCTGGTATAAGCAATCAGCCGTTTCAAATCGGTTTGTGCAAAAGCCAGTTTGGCTCCGTACAGAATGCCGAGAACTCCAAGTGCCATTCCGATTGGTGCAAATGATTGTGTTGCCGAAGGGAAAAGTGGAACTACAAAACGAAGCAACCCGTATGCACCTGTTTTCAATAACAAAGCTGCCAGAATCAGACTTCCTGCTGTCGGTGCTTCGGAGTGAGCGTCCGGCAACCAGTTATGCAGCGGAACCACCGGCAGTTTGACCAGAAAGGCAGCCAGAAATCCCGACATAATCAGCATGGCGGTGGTTGGTGACATTTGCGTTCCAAGCAATTGATTATAATCGAATGTGTAAATGCCGGTCGAATCTCCGTGCACAAAATAGAGTGCCAGAATAGAAATGAACATCAACAAACCGCTTGCCTGTGTGTATAAAAAGAATTTGTAAGACGCTTTGGTGCGGTTTTCATGCCCCCAAATGCCGATTAAAAAGTACATGGGAACGAGCATCAATTCCCAGAAAAAGTAGAACAGGAACAGGTCGAGTGAAATAAAAACACCGATAATTCCCGCTAAAATCAACAGCAGATTGAAATGAAAGAATCCGACTTTGCTATTGATTTCTTTCCACGAAATAATGACGGCAATAATTCCCAGAAAAAAAGTAAGCAACAGCATGAGCAAACTTAATCCGTCCAATGCCAAATGCAGCCCGATACCGAATTGCGGAATCCAGTTGGACTGAATGTCAATCAGCCATTTGGTGTTGAAAGTAGTTGTCTGGAACAGAATCAAAACTAAAAGTGTCAGGTCAATGCCTAATGCGACCAACGAAATAACCCGTGGCAAAACAGCACTCCAGTTTCCTGCCAGCCATGCCAGAAAAGCACCTGCCAAAAGAATTACTATGAGATAAATCAGTATCATTTAGTCAACATTAAGGTTAATATAAAAGCGATGCCAATGGCAAATGAAAGTAAGTACCATCTCAGTTTTCCGTTCTGGGCAATGCTCAGAAAATGATTTCCCCAAATAGCCAGTCTGGAAATGGAGATATTCAGCTGATCAAAAATGTCTTTTTTGTCAATTTCCGCCAGCCATACAATTGGTTTTACAAATAAAACATCATAAACTTTATCAAAACCAAATCCTTTTTCGAAGAAATGATTCAACCGGCTGTGATTAAATGCCTCGATATATGCCGGTTTTTTAAAGTAAAAGCGATACGCAAGGTAAATTCCGATTGATGCAATTAAAGCCGAAATCAATTGAAACAGCCATTCAAGTTGTTCAACGTTTTTGATAGCAATATTGGGCAACGTGTTGTTTACCAAATTGGAAAATAAATGAAAGTTTCCCATTGAAGTTGGTAATTCAATAAAACCTCCGATAACTGATAATGTTGCCAGAATAATCAACGGAACGGTCATCAGTTTACCTGCATTGAAAGTTGGTTCGGTTTTGGCTTCACCAAAGAACGTTATAAAAATCATCCTGAACGAGTAAAGAGCAGTGAGGAAAGCCCCAATGATTCCGGCAAACCACAGTACCATTCCACCGGAATTGGAAGAAAAAGCAAACCAGAGAATGGCATCTTTGCTATAAAAATCGGCAGTAATCAATGGCAGAGCCGAAAGGGAAGCCGAACCAATCAGAAAAGTCCAGAAAACGACTGGCATCCTTTTTCTCAGGCCACCCATTTTGAAAATATCATGTTCTTCATTCAACACTAAAATAACCACTCCGGCAGCAAGGAAAAGCAATGCCTTGAAGAATGCATGGATCATAAAATGAAATATCGCTGCAGAATAAGCACCAACACCTAACGCCAAAAACATATAGCCAATCTGGCTGATGGTGGAATACGCCAGAATCCGTTTCAGATCGTGTTGCGCCAATGCGCTGAAACCGGCAATCAATAAAGTCAAAGCACCAATGATGGCGATGATTGTTTGCACAATAGGAGCAAGGCTGAACAAGACATTGGTGCGTGCAATCAGATACACTCCGGCGGTAACCATGGTGGCGGCATGAATCAGCGCACTCACGGGCGAAGGTCCGGCCATAGCATCGGGTAGCCAGGTTTGCAACGGTAACTGCGCCGATTTTCCCAACGCACCGCCCAGCAATAAGGCAGCTGTAATTACCGCCAATGATGAACCTATGGCCCATTTTGCCGAAGCAAGATGCATGATGTCCTGAATATTGAATGTGCCGAAACTGAGGAACAGAATAAAGATGCCAATAATCATAGCGGTATCACCAATTCGGGTAATGATGAATGCTTTTCGGGCAGCAGCTCCGTTGGCCGGTTCTTTATACAAAAAACCAATTAGCAAATAACTGCATAAACCGACGCCTTCCCAACCGAGATACATGAGCAGGATATTATCCGCCAAAACCAGTATCAGCATGGAACTGACAAATAGATTCATGTACGCGAAAAACCGTGTGAATCCTTCGTCGTTGGCCATAAAACCAATGGAATAAATATGAATAAGAAACCCAACAAACGTAATGACAAAAATGAAAACCAGCGAAAGCGAGTCAAGTCGGAAAGCTATATTTGCCGTCAGGTTTCCGACATGCAGCCATTGCCATATAACCACAGAATACGATTTTGTTTCCGGCAATGATTTTATGAAACTGATTCCAACAATGATAGTCAGCAAAGCAGCCACACCAATTGAGCCTGCACCGATCCAACCTGCCACTTTTCGGGAGAGTTTTCCCCCAAAAAGAACCAGAATCAGAAAACTAAGCAGTGGCAAAGCCGGTATTAATACAATTAGATTTGTCATTGGTTTCTTTAATTATGCATTGTGAATTATACATTGACATCAGTCCTTTAATTTATTAATCTTATCTACATCCAGTGTTTTGAAATGATGATAAACCTGTAGAATCAAAGCCAGTCCGATGGCGACTTCTACCGCCGTTACCGCCAGAATAAAGATAAACATCACTTGTCCGTCGGGTTGATTCCAGTGTCGTGCCGCAATGATAAAAACCAGTCCGGCGCTGTTGAACATGATTTCGATGGACATAAGCATGAATACCAGATTCCGGCGTACGAGCAATCCAATCAATCCCAGAAAGAACAGGATTCCGGCAAACAATATTTGAGTTTCAACAGGTACAGTCAGCATAGTTCTATTTTTTTTCGAGAAAACGGTGTAACACTTTTTTCTTTTGGCTTCCCAAATGATACGCCCCGATAACGCCCGCCATCAAAAGGATGGCTGCAATTTCCACCGCCAGCAAATAGGTGGAAAATAAGGATATTCCTACTTGTTTGGGTTGTATGAGCTGGGCTCCGGCAACTGCGGTCGGCATGTTTCGCAAAGCAAGTATCAAATCGCCCAGCAAAATCGCCGCCAATATGGATGGAATAATCCACATGCTCGGATTCAGCCATTGTTTTTCCTGCTTATGCTCCAGCCCGATATTCAGCATCATGGTTACGAAAATGAACAGCACCATGATAGCACCGGCATAAATAATCACTTCCAGGGCGGCTATAAATGGCGCATCCAATAAGTAAAACACTACTGAAATGGCCAGCAATGATAATATCAAAAACAGCAACGAATGAATTGCATTCCTGCCCGAGATAGCCATAATCGTTGAGATGATGGCAATGCCTGCTGATATGTAAAAGAAAATATCCATCTTTTTAATTTACAATTTATCAATTTACAATTGAATACCAATTCCAATTCCAATTCCAATAAACTTATGAACCAATTAACCAATCAACCGATTAACTACAACTCACGGCATTAAATCCTTCACATCCACCGGAGTTTCTTCGTTTTTGCCTTCGCCTTTTCCTTTCACGCCCATATCCACACCGGCTTCTTTGTGAAAATTATAGCCGTGGTATTTTCCTTCGCCGTCGATAAGCAAATGTTCTTTTTCATAAACCATATTTTGGCGGTCGTATTCTGCCATTTCAAAATCAGGAATGAGTTGAATGGCATACGTAGGACAGGCTTCCTCGCAGAATCCGCAAAAAATACAGCGGGAGAAATTTATCCTGAAAAATTCCGGATAACGTCTGCCGGTTTCATCCTCGGTGGCCTGAAGCGAGATGCAATCGACAGGACAGGCTGCCGCGCAAAGGTTGCAGGCCACACAACGTTCGTTGTGATCGGCATCGCGGGTCAGAACGATTCTTCCCCGGTACCGTGGAGGCAAATAAGGCTTTACCTCCGGATATTCTATCGTTTCCGTTTTGTGGAAAATATGTAGAAAAGTCAGCCATATAGTGCGAAGAATGCTGAACATAGTCTTTTGTTTTTAAGTATAAAAAATCATTTAAAGAAAATCAATACTGCTCCGGTAATCAACAGATTCAGCAGAGCCAATGGCAACAAAATTTTCCATCCGAATTCCATCAACTGGTCGTAGCGAGGGCGGGGCAACGACGCCCTGAGCAAAATAAACACGCAAATCAACACCATGGTTTTGAACAAAAACCAGAAAACGGGTGGCAGAAATGCCGGGCCTAACCATCCACCGAAAAACAGGGTGGCCATGATGGCTGAAATGAGCGTAATGCCGAGGTATTCGCCCACGAAAAACATTCCGAACTTCATCCCCGAATATTCCGAGTGATAACCCGCCCCTAGTTCGCCTTCGGCTTCGGGAATATCGAACGGCAGGCGGTGTGTTTCCGCCAATCCGGCGATAAAGAATACGATAAATCCAACGAATTGAGGGAAAATAAACCAACCGTGTTTTTGTGCCAGCACGATGGAATTGAAACTGAAACTATCGGCCATCATCACCACGCCCATAAGCGAAAGTCCCATGAACACTTCGTAGGTAAGCATTTGTGCCGAAGCCCGCATGGCGCCGATAAGTGAATATTTATTGTTCGAAGCCCAACCCCCCAACACGATGCTGTACACTCCGAGCGAAGAATTTCCAAGGAAAAACAGGATACCGATATTGGAATCGAAAACCAGGAAACCCGGACCAAACGGGATGACGGAAAAAGTCAGCAAAATGGTTATCATGAGGATGCCGGGAGCCATTACAAATACCGGACGGTCGGAAAACGGCGGCACCCAGTCTTCTTTGAAAAATAATTTGATGGTATCGGCTATCACCTGAAAGAGTCCGAACGGTCCGACGCGATTGGGTCCGAGCCTGTCCTGCCATACGGACAATAACCTTCGCTCTACCCAAATCAGCCCAGCGGCTATGGATAAAGGAATTAAAAGTACGCCCAATATGATAAAAACAAATTTCATTTCAACACTATTTTCATTTCAGTGAACACATTCAAAAAAGTTGAATATATTGGTTTTAAGTCCTAAAATTAGAAAAATAAGTCCCGATATTCAATAATCAAGTTCAATTGTTGAACAAGTAAGTCCAAATATTCAACAAGTAAGTCCTGGAGTTCAACAAGTAAGTCCGTGACCTCAACATTTAAGTCCCGGAGTTGAATAAGTAAGTCCCGGATCTCAATATTTAAGTCCAGATATTGAATAAGTAAGTCCCGGAGTTCAATATCCGGACTTACTTTCTCTACTTCCGGACTTATTTTATCAACTTTCTACTTTCATATTATAAATTTTCCCTCTTCCGGGTAAATCCACAAACGGCATTTCCGGTAAATTGACCGACAGTCCGGCCATCCCCAGACCAATACTTGCTTCCGTTCTTATTTTTATTTTCAATATCGTATTGTCAATTTCCAGTTGAATCAACTCATCAGCTTCCAACTTCAATGCTTCTGCATCTTTCGGATTCAGGTACACAAACGGTTCAGGAATGCGTTGGGATAGGGTAGAAGCGGCCGAACTCATTTCGTCGCTCCCAAAAATCTGATAAACCGGAACTATCAAAAATTCCCCTTTCGTTAGCTCAACGGGTTGGATATTAGCTTTGAAATAAGTTGTTTTGGCATTTTCAACCGATATAATTAGTTTGATTCCAGCGTCGCCGCCTTTCATTCTGCCGTTCGGTTCATCCAAATATTTATTCACCGCCTGAACCGAGTTCCAACCCGGTGACCAGTAGAACGGAACCAGCGATGACGGCGGATTGGCGTGACTTCCCTCCATGGTAAATGCCAACGGAGAATCAATATCGGGTTGAATGCCGGTTTCGGTAACGGCAACATTTGCATGCATCGACGTCCTGCCGCTGTAACGCAGGGGTTGGCGCGGAATTTTTTCGTTCAACATCCGAAAATCAGCATCCGAAAAGTAGTTTTTCAATGCAGCGAAAGCCGCATTGCTGGCAATTAATGCCGAAGTAATATCGTCAAATTTCTTCCATTGAACCGATGGCGAATCGGTTTTAATCCGAATCATTTCGGCCAGCCACCGCCAACTTTCCTTTACCTGATTTTTGTTCACAATGGTTTTGTAATACCGTTGCGCCCGGCCTTCGTTGTTCACCAACGTGCCTTCGGCTTCTGCAAATGTGGCTGCAGGAACCACGATATCCGCTTTCAATGTCATTTTGTTGGTCAGCTGATCCAGCACAATGACTTGTTTGCACCGATCGAAAAGCTGTTCTACCGATGTTGAGGTTGCCCTGCGGTACAAATCATTTTCCAATACAATAAGCGTATCAATTTCTTCTTTTTCTGTCAATGAAATTGCATCATCCAGAGATTTTCCTTCCAGATAAGCCAGTCCCATGCTGTTGCTCTCGGGCAAAACCATGCTCAACACACCTTTCTTTTCAGCTGAATAAAGAGCGGTGGCAATGTTGCAAGCTGCCCGGATTAATTGTTCGTCCCCACAATTAATCCCAGAAATGATTACGGGATTGTTGGCGTTTTTCAACTTGAGGGCTATCTTTTCGGCCAATGATTGTTGGTCTTTATCAGTCAGTTTAAAAGTCGGAGCCTCCGCACTCAGGGCAGAAGCAACGGCAAATCCCAGTCCGGCAATGTCGGATAAATTACCTCTGAAAGTGGTCTCGGCCACTTCGTCCAATGAATCTTTAAACGGTGTGGCAATGAAGATGGGACTCTTTGCATCCTGAGCAACTTGCATCACCGGATGGGCGTTCCACGCCGGGATGCCCAGTTTTTCAGCCATTTCTTTTCCCTTGTTGCGCGAAGCTTCCCGAACGGCCAGCGCCATCATGGGTGCGGTGTTCACCAAATCTTCGCCGAGAATCAATACGGCATCGGCTTTCTCAATTTGCTTTAAGGAAGGCGTTGGAATACCGCTTTGCTGCAAGAAATTCAGGACAGTTTTGGTTATATCTTGTTCTTTGGTTGAGATTCCATGATAAAAATTATAGCTTCCCACCAAAACCGACAATGCATAGTTGGCTTCGAGCGAAGCGCGGGGAGAACCAATCCCTATTACTTTTTTATTGGCAGTAAAAGTATCTTTCAAAGTAGAAAATAGCGTTGAATCATCAACTTCTGTCAGGATTTCAGTTTTGCCCGAACGGATTTCCGCTTTGCGAATGCGTTTTTCGTCATTCACAAACTCATATCCAAACCGTCCGCGGTCGCAAATAAAGTAGCCGTTTACCTCGCCGTTATAGCGGCTCATAATCCGTCGCAACGAATCGTACCGTTCGCTGGCAATGATATTGCAACCAAGGCTGCAATGGGTGCAAACCGACGGTGCATTGGATAAATCCCACTTGCGGGTATAATGATTTTTCAATGTTTTGTCGGTAAAAACGCCGGTCGGACACACTTCCACGAGGTTTCCGCTGAATTCGTTTTCGAGCGTTCCATCTTCCAACCGTCCAAAATAAACATTGTTGCGCGATGCAAAAACATTGAGGTCTTTGCCGCCGGCATAGTCGCGGTAGAACCGCACGCAACGGTAACATTCAATGCAACGGTTCATTTCGTGATGGATAAATGGCCCGATATTTTGATTTTGGAACGTACGCTTTTTGAAATCAAAACGGCGGTAATTGTGTCCGGTCATCACGGTCATGTCCTGCAAATGGCATTCGCCGCCTTCGTCGCAAATCGGGCAGTCGTGCGGATGATTGGTCATCAGTCCTTCAATAACTGCTGCCCGAAACTGTTTTGTTTCTTCATCATCGGTCGAAATTATTAAGCCTTCAACAACTGGTTCCATGCACGACATCACTATTTTACCTTTCGTGTCTTCGGCATTCCGGAACTTCTTCACGGCGCAAAGCCGACAAGCCCCCACCGAACCAAGTGCGGCATGAAAACAGAAGTGCGGAATGTCAAACCCGAGCGCAAGGCAGGTTTCCAGAAGATTTTTCTTCGGTTCCACTTCGTATTCTTTCCCGTCAATTTGAATTTTTATCATGATTTCCAGGGGCATTTTTTGTTGTTGATATGGCTAACAAAATCATCGTGAAAATAGTTCAGACCGCTTTGCAACGGCTCTGCAGCTCCGGGCGCATGCGCGCAAAATGTGTTTCCGGGGCCCATGTATTTGGTTTGTTGTTTCAAAATATCCAGATGTTCCATTCGCCCGTTGCCGTTTTCGATGGCTTCCAAAATCTTTACCACCCACGGCAATCCTTCGCGGCAAGGCGTGCAAAAACCACAACTCTCGAGCGCGAAAAACTTTTCAACATTATGCAGAAAAGCCACCGGACAGGTTTTATCATCGAGAATAATCATCGTGCCTGTTCCCATTCGACTTCCCACTGCGCCAACCGTACTAAAATCCATTTTGACATCCAAATGTTCCTCAATCAGAAAATCGGTGGAAGCGCCACCAGGCAAAAGTCCTCTGAAACCATATCCTTCCAACATTCCGCCGGCATGAACTTCTAGAATCTCCCGAATGGTTGTTCCCAATGGTAATTCCCAAAGTCCGGGTTTCTTTACTTTTCCACTGATTCCGAAAACTTTTGTTCCGCCGGTTTCTGTCAGACTCAAGCCCTTAAACCAATCGGCACCATTTTCAACAATATGCGAAATCCAGCACAATGTTTCCACATTATTCACCACAGTCGGTTTGCCAAACAGTCCGCTGATGGCCGGAAACGGCGGTTTGGTGCGTGGAATGGCACGTTTGCCTTCAAGTGAATTCAATAACGCCGTTTCTTCCCCGCAAATATACCGTCCGGCACTCGAGTGGACATTCATTTCCAGATTATAACCTGTTCCCAGAATATTTTTACCCAATAATCCGGCAGCGTAGGCTTCGGCAATGGCTTTTCGCAGTTCGGCTTCCGCTTTTTTATACGCCCAACGCAGAAAAATGTAGGCCGTCTGTGCCTGAATGGCATAAGCGGCGATAATCATTCCGGCAATAAGTTGATGCGGATTTCCTTCCAGCAAATAACGGTCTTTGAACGTGCCGGGTTCCATTTCGTCGGCGTTGCAGACCAGGTATTTCGGTTCTTCTTTGTCCATTGGCACAAGGCTCCATTTAACGCCGGTAGGAAAACCCGCGCCGCCTCTTCCCAACAAATTGGAAGTTTTCACCAGATTGGTGATTTCTGCAGGCGTCATTTCTTTCAATGCTTTTTGCACACCGGCATAACCTCCCACTTGCTGATATTCTTTCAGGTTTAAGGGTGAAGATTCGGAATGAATATGTTGCGTCAATGGTCTTTCCATCTTTTGTTTTATAGTCTTGGTTCTAATGTCTTGGTTCTAATATCTTTATTTATAGTTCTCCAGAATTTCGTCCACTTTTTCAAAAGTCAACTGATTAAAATGATCGTTGTTTATCATCATCGAAGGTGTATGGTCGCAATCGCCCAAACAGGATATTGGCAAAAGCGTGTATCGGTTATCAGCCGTAGTTTGTCCAAAACTAATGCCCAGTTTTTTCGAAATATGTTCGTAAATGCTTTCATAACCCATAATCATACAACTTATTCCATCGCAAAGAAGAATCACATTCCGTCCCACCGGTCTGCGGTAAATGCGGCTGTAAAACGTGGCAACGCCTTCCACATCCTCGTTGGACATGTGCAGGAATTGAGCAATATCTTTTACCGACTCATCCGAAACCCAACCGCGATGATGCTGCACAATCTTCAACGCATCAATGCAGGCCGCCGACGGATACGGATATTGTCCGGTTTCCTTTTGAATCTCTGTTTTTTCTTCTTCGGATAACATAAGGTCATTTACTATTTACCATTTCTTTTTTTCTTATTTTCTATTCAACCAATTAACTGATAAACTAATTAACCAATTTACCTGTCAAGGTCCGCCAATACAAAATCCATGGCTCCCAAAATGGCCAGCAAATCAGGAATAGTGTATCCTTTACTGATAAGTGGCAACATTTGCATGTGCGGAAACGATGGAGTCCGGATGCGCGAACGGTATGATTGTGAACTGCCATCGCTTATCAGATAATATCCGTTACTTCCTTTGGCTGCTTCAATCGGTACCATGGCTTCTCCCGCCGGAATCACCGGTCCCCACGAAACACCCACAAAATGGTTGATCAACGTTTCAATATCCACCATGGTTTTATCTTTTCGGGGCGGAATAGCCAATGGATGATCGGATTTATATTCTCCTGCAGGCATATTATTAATGCATTGTTGAACAATCCGTAGACTTTGTCGCATTTCCTCCATACGAACCAATGCACGGTCGTAACAATCGCCGTTTTTGCCAAGAGGAATATCGAATTCAAAGTTTTCGAAACCCGAGTATGGCCTTTTTTTACGGTAATCCCAGTCGTAACCGGTGGCACGAAGTCCCGAGCCGGTAATTCCCCAATCAATCGCTTCGGCTGTGGTATAAACCCCAATGCCAACTGTCCGGGCTTTGAAAATACGGTTTTTTATGATACTGTTTTCGAATTCTTTCAGTCGTTTCGGGAAATAATCCACAAAGTTCTGAACCAGTTTTTCCCAACCATCCGGTAAATCATGTGCGACACCACCAATTCGGAACCAGGATGGATGCATTCTTCCGCCGGTAATAGCACCAACAATATCAAAAATTCGTTCACGGTCGTTGAACGCATAGAAAACCGGCGACATTTGACCCATGTCCTGCGCAAAAGTGCCCAACCAAACCAAATGACTGGAGATTCGGAAAAGTTCGCTCATCATGATGCGTATTACATTGGCTCGGTCGGGAACAGTGATTCCCGCCAGCTTTTCAACTGAAAGCAGATAAGCAAGGTTATTCATTACGCCACCGAGATAATCAATGCGATCGGTATATGGAATAAAAGTATGCCACGTTTGTCGCTCGCCCATTTTCTCAGCACCACGGTGGTGGAAACCAATATCGGGAATAATGTTGACAATATCTTCACCGTGAAGTTGAAGAACCAGTCTCAACAATCCATGAGTTCCGGGATGTTGCGGACCAACATTGAGAAACATGAAATCGCTGTCGTCAGCCGAAGTTTCCAATCCATAATCTTCCGGTTTGAAAGTGAGTTCGGTATCTTCGGTGTCTCTCATCAATTCCGTCAAAACAAACGGGTCCTGTTCGGTAGCGCGGGCGTAATGATCTTTCCGCAACGGATGACCGTCCCACGATTTTGGCATCAGAATGCGTGTCAGCCTCGGATGTCCATCGAAAATGATGCCGAACATGTCAAACACTTCGCGTTCGTACCAGTTAGCCGATTCCCAAACGGAAGTTGCGCTTGGAATATGGAGATTGTTAGTATTAAGTGCCACTTTCAAGCGAATGTCTTCGTTTCGATCAAAGGAAGTAAGGTGGTAAACTACGGTAAAATCACTTGCCGGTTGATCATTGCAGTTCTTGCGGGTTCGTTCGTCAATAGCAGTCAGGTCGTAAAGTAAGTTGAAGGGAAGAATCATTTCTGATTTCAGGTAACTGAGAACCGGAATCAGATTGTTTTTGTCAATCCAGATAGTAACCGTATCATCCTTGGTGGATTGATTATATAAAATAACCTGATTTCCAAACCGCTCATTCAGTTCGGAAACCACATTAATATCTGTTTTAAACAATCGATTTAATTCCTCAGTCATAACTTCTTTAATTCATAATTCATAATTCACAAATCCTTATTAAATTTCATTCATTGGCCGGATATTTCCCATTTTACTTCTTTCTTCCTGCTTCAAATCACGGTTACTTGGTTTATCCAGCCTGTGGACACCTTGCGGACCAATCATCCAACTCAGCGGCCGTTCTTCTTTTCCTATTGAATCGCGAAGCAAAAGTAATCCTTCCAGAAAGGCATCGGGGCGGGGAGGACAGCCGGAAACATACACATCTACCGGCAAAATCTTATCAACGCCCTGCACCACGCTGTAAATGTCGTACATGCCGCCCGAATTAGCACATGAACCCATGGAAATAACCCATTTCGGAGCCATCATTTGTTCGTAAAGACGTAGAATAATGGGTGCCATTTTCATAAAAACCGTTCCGGCAATAATCATCACATCGGCTTCACGGGGAGTGCTTCGGATAACTTCGCCACCAAAGCGGGCAAGGTCATATCGGCTTGTCAACGAAGTAGCCATTTCCACAAAGCAGCACGAAAGCCCGAATCCGAAAGGCCAGATTGAGTTTTTGCGTCCCCAGGCAACCATTTCATCCAGTTTGCCGAACAGCACGGTTTTGTAAAGGTTTTCGTCGGTCAATTCCTTTTCAATATCAAAGTTGCCTGCGCCGGGTTTTATCAGTTTATAGTTCATTTCAGTTTGTTTTTATATTTCAGAATCCGTTTGCCGTTTGGTCCGAAATCGAGCGCACCAATACTCAGCTCATACACCAGCAGAACCATCAGGATGGCAATAAATATGACAATCCCAATGTAACCCGGAAGTCCGAGCTCGCGAAAAGATACCGCCCAGAGCATAATAAAGGCTGCATCCAAATCGAAAATCACAAAAAACATGGCTATGAGGTAAAAGCTGGAAGAAAAGCGCAGGCGTGCATCACCGGTGGGCGGAATGCCGGATTCGTAAGGTTCGTCGGTAGCTTTTTCGTGGTGACGCTCACCGAGCGCATACGAAAGACCAATCATAATGCCGATAAGAGCAAAAACTATGATTGCAAAAGCTATAAAAGGCCAGATTGTATTGTTTTGTTCCAACATATTGCGTAATTTTTGTTGAATGAACGATCCATTTGCACTTTGTTAACTGAAACAAACTTTTTTGACTAATTGTTTACGAATATATTAATAAAGGACACATTTTAGAATTAATGCACAGGATTAACTATGTTTTAATATTAAATCTTGAAACAAAAGGATGAGCAGATTCGTTCATGTAGAACGATTTAAGTGGTACAGAAAAAAAATTAAAAAAATACTTCCATGAAAAATTTAAAAACGAAATTTATGGGAATCGAAATCGATAATCCCATTATTGTAGGAGCTTCAAATATGGTGAATAATATCGACAACCTTAAAAAAGCAGAGGATAATGGTGCTGCCGCTATTGTTTACAAAACATTGTTTGAAGAACAAATTCAGTTGGAGCACTTTCAATTAGAGGAAGAGTTGAATGAATTTAATGATATTTATGCGGAAATGTTGACCAATCATCCTTCGTTTGATTATACCGGACCGGAAGAGCATTTGGAAAGTTTAAGAAAAGCGAAAGAAAGTGTGTCTATTCCGCTGATTGCCAGCTTAAATGCAATAAATCCGTTGACATGGATTGAATATGCCAAACTTGTAAGTCAAACCGGAGTAGATGGAATTGAACTGAATCTTTATCAAAATCTCACTAATTTTAGCAGAGAATCTTCTGAAATTGAGGCAGAACAAGTTGATATTGTGAGGCAAATCAAGGCAAATCTCACCATTCCTGTGAGTGTAAAATTAAGTCAGGATTATACCAATTTGCTAAATTTTATTAAGAAACTAGATGAAGTAGGAGTAGATGATTTTGTACTTTTCAATTCTTTTTTCGAACCTGATATTGACATTACAAAAGAAAAGCACATTAAAAAATTTAATTTTAGTAGCGACGGCGATTATAAAAGATCCCTGAGGATTGCCGGATTGCTTTATGGAAATGTGAATGCCGGAATTTGTAGTAATCACGGAATTTTTAGCGGAGCAGATCTTATTAAATTACTATTGTCAGGAGCTTCAAGTGTACAGATAGTGAGCACTTTGTACAAAAACGGTTTTTCGCAAATTGGTAAAATGAAAAATGAACTGCAAGACTGGATGGAAGAAAAGAATTACAATAATATAACTGATTTTCAAGGAAAATTGTCCAAAAAAACGCTGAATAATCCGTTTATTTACAAACGTGCACAGTACATTGATTTGCTGATAAACTCGGAAAGGATATTTGGAAATAAGTGATTTTATTTACCGATACAGAATTTCCCAAAAATATTTCCAAGTATTTCATTATTAGATATCTGTCCTGTAATTTCACCAAGGAAATGCATACATTCACGAATGTCTTGTGAAAGAAAATCGCCAGAAATACCGGATTCCAGACCGTCAATTACGCGCAAAATGGCAGTTTTTGCATGTTGAAGTGCTTCAAAATGCCGGATATTATTTACAATCACATCTCCCGGTGATATTTCCGGAAGTTGAGATGCGGTGACCAATGCTTTTTGTAATTCTTCCGTGTTTATACGGTCACGAGCAGAAATATAAATTCGTTCGCCTTCAAACTGTTCAAAAAGTTGACCCAACACTTCTCGTTCATCTTCGGCAATTTTATCAATTTTATTGAAAACAAGAATCACTTTTTTCCCTTCAGACCGTTTGGCAATACGGTCGGTAAGCCATTCAATGTGCTCTGTAACCTGTGTACAATCAACAATCCAAAGAACGATAGCGGCTTGTTCAATTTTTTGATAGGTCCGCTCAATGCCCATATTTTCAATTTTGTCTTTAGTGTTTCTAATGCCGGCTGTGTCAATAAAACGGAAAGTAATACCATTGAGATTTACGGAATCTTCAATCGAATCGCGTGTAGTACCATGAATATCAGAGACAATGGCTTTATCTTCATTTAAAAGCAAGTTCAATAAAGTGGATTTTCCTACATTTGTTTCGCCAACAAGTGCTACAGGAATTCCGTTTTTAATGGCATTTCCAACCCGAAATGAATCGGAAAGGTTGGAAATCAATTGTTCAATTTCCGAAGCCAATATTTTTAATTTTGAACGGTCGGCAAATTCCACATCTTCTTCGTTAAAATCCAGTTCTAATTCCACAAGTGAAACAAAATCAAGCAATTGGGTGCGTAGTTTAGTCAATTCATTCGAAAATCCACCACGCATTTGATTCATTGCCATTCGGTGCGAAGCTGCTGAAGTTGACGCTATTAAATCAGCAACCGCTTCGGCTTGCGAAAGGTCCATTTTGCCATTCAGAAAAGCTCGTTGAGTAAATTCACCCGGTTGCGCCAACACACAACCTTGTTGAATCAAGAGTTGAAGAATTTGTTGCTGAACAAAAATTGATCCGTGACAAGAAATTTCAACCACATTTTCACCGGTAAATGAATTGGGAGCCTTAAAAACACTGACTAAAACATCATCAACGGTTTCGTTTTTATTAACAATGCTTCCAAAACTAACCGTGTAAGCTTCTTGATTTAAAGTACTGATTGATTTGTTTTTAGGTGATAAAATGGCATCGCAATAAACGAACGCATTTTTACCTGAAACGCGAATAACAGCAATTCCTCCAATTCCGGGAGCAGTTGAAATGGCAGCAATAGTGGTTGAGTTCATGTTGATTATTTTAAAAATCCGTCCGGGTAAACTCCATTTTCAACAGAGCTTTTATTCGATATTATTTTTGCAGGAATTCCTCCAATAGTCACATTATCAGTGATATCTGTGTTTACCACGGCATTTGCCCCAATTGCAACGTTATTTCCGATAGTTATGTTTCCGAAAAGTTTCGCACCGGGACCAATATATACATTATTTCCCAGCAAAGGAGCACCATTATAATCTCCAACTGATGTTGAAGGATGGATACGGCAATTCTCACCTATTTTTGCTTTTGAACTTATTACAATTGTTCCATAATGTACGATGCATAAACCTGCACCGAAAACATTTTTGGGAATAGAAAACCCTAAACGAATAGCTAAATTATGATTAATTAC
>CAIYTJ010000658.1 GCA_903929065.1 uncultured Bacteroidales bacterium
ACAATTAAGGCTTTGTATTTAAAAATGTCCCGAAGAATGACTGACGAATCAGTTTTTGATACATTGTAAATAATGATATTTTTTACACCCGCTTCAGAAACACCTTGTGCAACTGTTTCTGCCATTAATTCTGTATTTCCATACATCGAGCCATAAACAATTACAACTCCGTTTTTTGCATGATAACGACTGAAACGATCGTATAAATCAACGACTTCTGAAACATATTCCTTCCAAACCGGACCGTGTGTGCTGCAAATAACATCGATATCAAGCGGAGTTAGTTTTTTTAAAGCTTTTTGAACCGGTGGTCCATATTTTCCAACAATATTGGCATAATAACTAGCCAGTTCGTCCCAATAACGGTTTATATCCAGGTTTTCATCCATTACAGAACCATCAAGAGTTCCAAAACTGCCAAATGCATCTCCCGAAAACAATACTTTTTCTGTTTGGTCATATGTCATCATGGTTTCCGGCCAGTGAACCATTGGCGTGAAATGAAATTCCAGTTTGTGTTTTCCCAATGAAAGAATTTGTCCATCAATAACTTCCAACGTATTATCAGTAACACCATAAAAACCATCAACCATGCTTAATGTTTTGCTGTTTCCAACAATAATCACCTCGGGATAATACTTTCTCAGAATGCGTATTGAACCTGAATGGTCAGGCTCCATGTGGTTTATAATCAGATAGTCAAGCGGCCTGTCTTGCAATTGAGATTGGATTTTATCGATAAACACGTCGCCAAACGAAATGTCAACAGTATCTACCAGAGCCGTTTTTTCATCCGTTATCAAATAGGAATTATATGAAACACCATTTGGTATCGGGATCATATTCTCAAATTTGTGTTTTTGGCGATCATTCACACCAACGTAAAAAATGTCTTTTGCAATTTGTTGATTCTTAAACATGTAACTAGAATTTCTAAAATTAGAGAATATACCTTTTTATACCTGAAAACTATTTTTTGTTTCGAGTGCAAAGATAAAACAATTTTAGCAATTCATAATCAAATATTCATTAATCCTACGTGTTATAACAGAATAGATTATCTCTATAATCATTCAATAATCAAGTTTTCAGATAGAATTAAGGTGTGTTCAATTAAACTTTTTTCTGTATTTTTGTAACCCTCTTCGAAACCAGTTAACCTATAAACCAAATAACAACAAACACTTAATGATAGTTTGCATTGCCGAAAAGCCCAGTGTGGCGCGCGATATAGCCGAAGTTTTGGGCGCAAAAACCCGAAAAGACGGATATATTGAAGGAAACGGATATCAGGTTACCTGGACTTTCGGCCATCTTTGTGGTTTGCTTGAGCCACACGAATATGCACCCGAATGGAAAGCGTGGGCGTTGAGTCATTTGCCAATGATTCCACAGCGGTTTGGCATAAAGGTGATGAACGACAGCGGTATTCAAAAACAATTCAAAATTATTGAAATGCTGATGGCAAATGCTGACGAAGTGGTGAACTGTGGTGATGCTGGTCAGGAAGGAGAATTAATTCAACGCTGGGTGATGCAAAAAGCCATGTGTAAATGTCCTGTGAAACGACTTTGGATTTCGTCATTGACCGAAGAAGCTATCAAAGAAGGTTTTACAAAACTGAAAGATCAAAGCAATTACCAAACGCTTTACGAGGCCGGACTTTCACGCGCCATTGGCGATTGGTTGCTCGGTATGAATGCCACGCGACTTTACACGCTGAAATATGGTAAAAACCGCCAGGTTTTATCCATTGGACGCGTTCAAACACCAACGCTGGCGTTAATTGTAAATAGACAACTGGAAATTGAAAATTTCAAGCCGGAAGCCTACTGGGAACTGAAAACAGTTTACCGTGATACGGTTTTTTCTGCCACAAAAGGTCGATTTTCGAGTGTGGAAGAAGGCACCAACTTTTTGGAAACGGTTCGAACAGCTGATTTTTTTGTAACCGATATCACTACCAAAAAAGGAACTGAATCCGCTCCACGGCTTTTCGATTTGACTTCATTGCAGGTTGAGTGCAATAAAAAATTTGGTTATTCAGCCGATGAAACGTTGAAAATCATTCAAAATTTGTACGAAAAAAAGGTAACCACTTATCCGCGTGTTGATACAACTTACTTAAGCGACGATATTTACCCTAAAATTCCGGATATTCTGAAAGGAATAAAAGATTACGAACTGCTCACAAAGCCATTATTGGCTGGCAAATTGCCAAAAACGAAAAAAGTTTTTGATAATACAAAAGTGACTGATCACCATGCCATTATTCCAACCGGTGTTCACCCAACGGCATTGACCGATCCCGAGAAAAAGGTTTTTGATTTGGTGGTTCGGCGGTTTATTGCCAATTTTTATCATGAATGTAAAATTTCAACCACAACTGTGTTAGGCGAAGTGGAAAAAGTGGAATTTAAAGTTACCGGAAAGCAAATTCTGGAACAAGGCTGGCGAGTTGTTTTTACAAAAGGAGAAAGCGAAGAAAAAGAAACTGAAGGTGAAGAAGAATGGACTTTGCCTATTTTCCAAAAAGGTGAAAATGGTCCGCACGAACCAACTCTGGCCGAAAAATGGACTTCTCCACCGAAATCTTACACCGAAGCAACCTTGCTCCGGGCTATGGAAACTGCCGGAAAACTGGTGGATAATGACGAACTTCGGGATGCATTGAAAGAAAATGGCATTGGCCGGCCGTCAACACGTGCAGCTATTATTGAAACGCTTTTCAAACGCGATTATATTCGGCGTGAAAGGAAAAACCTGATTGCCACCAATACCGGCGTAGAATTGATACAGATTATTCAGGAAGATTTATTGAAATCGGCTGAACTGACCGGACTTTGGGAGAAAAAACTTCGCCAAGTGGAACGTGGTGAATATCAGGCAAAAGATTTTTTGGATGAATTGAAAGCCATGGTAACAGAAGTTGTGTTTAATGTAAAAAGTGATAATAGGCGTCCTGGTGAAACCGCGACACAATTATCAATTGAAGGAACAATTTGTCCGATTTGCGGTAAAGGAACCATTTTGAAAGGCAATTCCGCTTATGGCTGCAGCGAATGGAAAAACGGATGCTCATTCAGGCAGCCATTTTGAAAAGTTATAAAATATCGGCGGAATTTTGTAACTTTGCGCCTCTTTTCACAAACTAACGAATGACATACCAAACACATACACTCTCAAACGGACTCAGAATCATACATAAATCCGATGAATCGGCTGTAACTTATTGTGGAATTGTAATTAATACAGGTTCGCGCGATGAAGCTGATAATGAACAGGGCATAGCGCATTTTATTGAGCACATGTTGTTCAAAGGAACCGAAAAGCGCCGTTCAAGTCACATTATCAACCGGCTGGAAAATGTTGGTGGTGAGTTGAATGCCTATACTTCGAAAGAAGAAACGGTGGTGTATGCAACCGTGTTGAACGAATATTTTGAACGCGCAATGGAATTGCTTACGGATATCGTGTTTCATTCCGTTTTTCCGCAAAAAGAAATCAATAAAGAGATTGTGATTATTTTGGATGAAATCCAGTCGTATAATGACAGTCCGTCCGAATTGATTTATGATGATTTTGAAGAATTGCTTTTTGCAAATCACGCCATTGGCCATAATATTCTGGGAAGACCGGAATTGTTACAAAAATTCCAAACGCTGGATGCGGTTCGTTTTATCAACAAGCAATATCAACCGGAAGAAATGGTGTTTTTCGTATTGGGAAATGTGGATTTCATGCAATTAATTCGTCGGTCGGAAAAATACCTGCAGACTGAAAAAGGCGAAGCAAAACATTCTGAACGGATTTCACCAACTTCTTATTATCCAATTAAAAAACAGATTTCTAAAGATACGCATCAGGTTCATTTTATGTTGGGAAACCGTGCTTACGATTTATTTCACCCCGACAGAATGGGCATGTATTTGTTGAATAATATCCTTGGTGGTCCCGGAATGAACAGCTTGTTGAATCTTTCGCTTCGTGAAAAACATGGACTGGTTTACAACGTTGAATCAAGCTTTCAACCTTTTACGGACACCGGATTGTGGACGGTTTATTTTGGATGTGATGAGGAAAATGCAAGTCGATGCGAGCAATTGGTAATGTCTGAATTACAAAAACTGCGTGATCAACGGTTTTCGGAAAATGTATTGAAAAAATATAAACTTCAATTAATGGGACAAATGGCCATTTCGGCAGAACAGAAAGAAAATATGGCGTTGAGCATGGGTAAAAGCTTTCTCCGTTATGGAAAAATTGATGATCTGGAAATTGTAAAAGGGCATATTGATGCTGTGACAGCGGATAAATTACAAGAAATTGCGAATGAGATTTTTGATATTCAGCAACTTTCGGTTTTGAAATACGTTTAAATGAGTACTTTAATTTAAAACCCGAAATTATGAATTTAGACGAATATATTACAAACCATTCGGATAAAGAACCGGAAAATCTTGCCAGACTGAATAGGGAAACGCATTTGCGAATGCTTAATCCGCGAATGCTTTCGGGACATTTTCAGGGACGCGTGATGGCACTTTTTTGCCACATGATTCGACCGAAAAGAGTGTTGGAAATTGGAACTTTTACCGGATATTCTGCTTTGTGTATGGCAGAGGGAATGCCTGAAGATGGTATTTTGCATACTATTGATTGTGATGATGAACTGGAAGATTATATCCTGAAAAACTTTGCCGATTCTGTACACGGACATAAAATTAGGTTGCACATTGGCGATGCTTTGAAAGAAATAGAAAAATTGGATGAAATTTTCGATTTGGCATTTATTGATGCTGATAAGTTGGAATATAAAGCTTATTATGAGGCTGTTTTACCAAAACTCAGAACCGGCGGATTTATATTGGTTGACAATACGTTATGGGACGAAAAAGTGCTGAAGACGGTTGATCCGAAAGATAAAGATACCATTGCAATTATGGCATTTAACGAATTTGTGGCAGCCGATAACCGCATTGAAAAAGTATTACTTCCGATTCGGGATGGTTTGACTTTAATCAGAAAAAAATAAATATGTACATTTACGAAATTGAATTAAAAGTTCGTGATTACGAATGTGATATTCAGGGAGTTGTGAACAATTCTGTGTACCAGAATTATCTGGAACATACCCGGCATGAATTTTTAGAAGCCAATCAAATCAGCTTTGCAGAATTGCACGACCGGGGCATTGATCCAATGGTTTCGAGCATTGAAATCGCTTACAAAACACCACTGCGACCGGGCGATATTTTTGTTTCGAAATTATTTGTTACCAAGGAAGGTGTGCGATATATTTTTAATCAGGTGATTTACAGAAAATCAGATAACAAGTTGGCAATCAAGGCAAAGGTTCATGCTGTGGTAGTGGTTGATGGAAAACTTGCAGCATCATTACCTGAGTTTGACGTATTGGTTGAAAAAAGTGAAATAAAAGTTTGATAAACTATTTTACTAATAGGCTTGTTATCAAATTGGAAATTGAATATTGAAAAATTGAAAATTGAAATGAACGAATTTTTAGAAACAGAAGAACAAATAGTTCGAATGCTTAAAACGGTATTCGACCCCGAAATTCCGGTAAATATTTACGATTTGGGATTGATTTATAAGATTGATTTGAACGATGAAGGTTTTTTGTCAATTGATATGACGCTTACCGCGCCAAATTGTCCTGCAGTTGATTTTATAGTTGAGGACGTGCGAATGAAAGTGGCTAGTGTTGAGGGAATTAAAAATGTCGAAGTAAATATTGTGTATGAACCGGCATGGGACAAAAGCATGATGAGCGAAGAAGCGCAACTAGAATTAGGATTTCTATAACCAACTCATTTGATAAATGATTTATTTTATTTCCGATGCTCACCTTGGTTCCCGGCTGGTAAAAAATCCACGGGCACACGAAAAAAAACTGGTTGACTGGCTTGATAAAGTCAAATCCGACGCAACAGCTATTTATTTGCTGGGAGATATGTTCGATTTTTGGTTCGAATATAAAACGGTAGTACCCAGAGGGTTTGTACGTTTTCTGGGAAAACTGGCCGAACTGACCGATGCCGGAATTGAAATTCATTTTTTTATAGGAAATCACGATATCTGGACATTCGGTTATCTGGAAACTGAAATTGGTTTAATCATTCATAAAAAGCCATATACAGTTCAACTTGGATATAAGAAATTTTTCTTGGCTCACGGTGATGGTTTACATGCCGAAGAACGTGGTTTTGAATTGATTCGAAAAGTTTTTCATAGCCGTACAGCACAGAAATTATTCCGCTATCTTCCGGCTCAACTCGGTCAGGAATTCGGTTACAACTGGTCAAAACGTAACCGGGAGAAAATTATTCATATCGAAAATAAATATTTGGGAGAAGAGAAGGAAAATCTCGTTGTTTTTGCCAAAAAATATATTGAAAATCATGATGTTGACTTTCTGATTTTCGGGCATCGGCATATCGCGCTGGATTTGCAACTGAAAAATCAAAAACGTGTCGTTATATTAGGAGATTTTGTTGGAATATATTCTTATGGAGTTTTTGACGGAGAGAATTTTAGATTGGAATATCTTGATAATTAGCAGTTATCAGTTATCAGTCAAAAAAAGAGCCTTATGAAACCAATTTGATTTTATAAGGCTCTTTTGTTTTTTTAATTGTTGCCGTTTACTGTTTACTGCTTACTGTTTTATATGCCAATGCAAACATTTTCATTTGTTTCACCATGGCTACCAATCCGTTCGAACGGGTAGGTGAGAGGTGTTCTTTCAATCCGATTGAATCAATAAAATAAAGATCGGAATTAATAATTTCTTCCGGAGAATGGTTAGAAAGTACATTTATCAGCAATGAAACGATTCCTTTTACCAAAACTGCATCACTTTCACCCTGAAAAGTAATAATTCCATCTTTCAATTCGGCATTTAACCACACACGGCTTTGACATCCTTCAATGATGTTTTGGGGCGTTTTGTATTTGTCGTCAAGCGGTTCAAGTGAATTTCCCAAATCAATCAGTAAGGCATATTTGTCCATCCAGTCATCAAACATGCTGAATTCTTCAATAATATTATCTTGTAATTCGTTTATGGTCATTATAAATGTTATTGTTATCTGCCCTTTTGGCGTTATTTAATTTGTTATTTGCTTTATGTGATTTTTTTTAGATTTTCTATTGACAATATTGATTGCGTAATTACAAATAACAATTAATAACGACATAGTCAAATAACTATTAATAACTGTGGAAGTATTAGCTCAACATTATCACCACCCTTTTCAGAGCTTCGATAAAATTGTCAATTTCTTCTTTTGTATTATAAAACGCAAATGAAGCCCTAACAGTTCCCGGAATTCCCAGTGAATCAATCAATGGCTGCGCGCAATGATGACCGGTTCGGACTGCAATTCCCAATTTGTCAAGCAACATGCCAATATCATAAGGGTGAATATTTCCAACCAAAAACGAAATGACCGAACTTTTATTTTCTGCCGTTCCAATAATCCGCATTCCATCAATTTCAAGCAAACGACCGGTGGCATAAGTCAATAATTCGTGTTCGTAGTCGGCAATGTTCTCCAAACCAATATTCTGAACATATCGAATTGCTTCTGCAAATGCCGTCGAGCCAATATAATCAGGCGTTCCGGCTTCAAACTTAAAAGGCAATTCGTTATAAGTCGTTTTTGCGAAAGTTACGGTTGAAATCATTTCACCGCCACCCTGGTAAGGTGGAATGGTATTTAACCAGTCGGATTTTCCGTAAAGAGCACCGATTCCAGTTGGACCATAAATTTTATGAGCTGAAAAAACATAAAAATCTGCATCGAGCGCCACCACATTTACCGGAATATGTGGAACGGCTTGCGCACCATCCACCAGAACGGGAATGTTATGTAAATGAGCAATTTCAATAATTTCTTTTACAGG
>CAIYTJ010000659.1 GCA_903929065.1 uncultured Bacteroidales bacterium
AGAAAACATATTTGCCCGAATGCATATTTTTTTTCGAGCAAATGTAAGTCAATTCAAATCAAAAAATCAAAGAACGGATCTATATTTCTGTATTTCAATACAATACAGATGTATGTTAAAAGTTAACGCAACGCTACTAATTCTGAATTATTAATTACCTCCGACGGTTCTCATACTTTATTCGTTCCGGAAATTGATGAGTGTTATCATTCTTCGCACGGAGCGATTCAGGAATCGAGGCATATTTTTATTGAAGCCGGATTAAAACAATGCGAAAAACAGGAAATCAATGTATTGGAAATTGGTTTCGGAACCGGATTAAATGCATTTTTGACGCTGATAGAGGCGGAGAGAAGTGCCAAAAAGATTCACTACACTTCGCTCGAAAAATATCCGGTGGAAGTTGAAAAAGCAATCAAATTAAATTATGCGGAATTGATTGCTCCAGAATTCAAAGAGATTTTCGAAAAATTTCATACTTCACCGTGGAATGAAACAGTGAAAATCAGTCCGTTTTTTAGTTTAAAGAAAGTAGAAACAGACTATACTCTAGTTGATTTTACTGAAAAATATGACGTGATTTATTTCGATGCTTTTTCACCGGAAAAACAACCTGAAATGTGGACAACAGAACAATTTGAAAAGTTATTTAAATGTTGTAACTTTGGGGCCGTATTGACAACTTATTGCGCCAAAGGTGATGTTCGCCGTGCAATGCAACAAGCCGGATTTAAGGTAGAACGATTGCAAGGGGCACCCGGCAAAAGAGAAATTTTGAGGGCAATTTGCCAATTAGATAATTTGCCAATGTGATAATGATAGATATGAAAAAATATTGGGCTTTTTTTATTCCTTATTTTGTTTTTGTGCTAATATTTTCGGTGCTGATTTTGTGTATTTCAAAAGCCGATTTGCATTTATGGATGATTTCTTTTAATTCACCGGCAGCTGATGTGTTTTTTCATTATTATACCTTTGTTGGCGATTGGGTTCCTTTTGCAGTGGCCGGTTTGCTGCTTTTTTATAATTACCGGATTTCGCTTTTTGTGTTAGGTTCGCAACTTGTTTGCGGTGTGTTTTCAACCACCATTAAACATCTCTGGAACGAACCACGACCGATACTTTATTTTCAACAACATTTCCCGGCCATTCAATTACATCGCGTTCTAGGCGAACATTTATATACAACCCATAGTTTTCCTTCCGGGCACACGATTTCGGCTTTTGCTCTATTTTTTGCTTTAGTGCTTTATACCAAAAAGCCTTCGTTGCATTTTCTGTATTTTATACTTGCATTTTTGGGGGGTTATTCACGAATTTACCTGTCACAACATTTTGCCGTTGATGTACTTGCAGGTTCATTTGTTGGCATTCTGGCTGTGTTTTGTACAAAATATTTGATTGATACATTTCCAATAAAATGGATTGATAATTCGTTCTTTAAATTACTTAAGAAATAACAATATGAAAAAAACAGTTTTAGCTTTACTGGCACTTCTTGCAGGTGCAAATGTTCCGGCACAAAATCATCGGTTGAGTGAACAAATGGGTAAAATCACTGCCGTTACGCCGATAAAAGGAGGTTTTAATCTTACCGTTTCCAATGGTTTTGTTTCTGTAACTACCTATAATTCAACAACAATTAGAATTCGTGCTACAAAGCAAAAGCCCATTGTGGATGAATCATTTGCCATTGACAACCTGACTCCAACCGGAGAATTGAAAATTCATACCAATAATTCAAATCTGCTTATTCTTATTACCGATTCATTAAACCTGAATATTCAGAAAAACCCATTTCGAATCAGTATTTCCAACAAAAAAGGGGAAGAACTTTGTTCAGATGATTCGGGCCTTGGCATTAGTTGGTACGGAAATCAGGTGAGTTGTTATAAAAAATTACATGCTGATGAAAAATTTATCGGATTGGGCGAAAAAACCGGTGGTTTAAATCGCCGTGGTCAATATTACGAACATTGGAACAGCGATAATCCGGCTTATGCATTGGATAAAGATCCACTTTATTCAACAGTTCCGTTTTTTATCGGAATTCACAACAAGGTTTGTTACGGCATTTTCTTTGATAACACCAACCGTTCCTATTTTAATTTTGGCGGTGGTGCTGATGAAAATGTGTTTCATTTTGGAGCAAATGATGGCGAAATGAACTATTATTTCTTTGGTGGTCAAAGCGTTGCATCGATTATTAAAGATTATACCGCCCTAACAGGCCGCACGCCTATGCCACCGCTTTGGAGCCTTGGTTTTCAGCAATCACGTTGGGGTTACGATAATCCGGAACAGATTTTTAATATTGCCAAAACATTCCGCGATAAAAAATTACCGGCTGACGTTATGGTTTGCGATATTAACTATATGGATCATTACAAAATCTTTACCTGGAGCGATAAATTTCCGAATGTGAAAGGTTTTATGGACAAAATGAAAGGAATTGATTTTGACTTGGTCACAATTATTGATCCCGGAATTAAAGTTGAAAAAGGTTATAAATCCTACGAAGAAGGAGTGAAAAACAATTATTTTGCTAAATATCCCAACGGCGATTTGTATGTCGGCAGTGTGTGGCCGGGTCGTTGCCACTTTCCGGATTTTACAAAACCGGAAGTTCGCACGTGGTGGGGAAATAATTTTAAGGAATCGCACGTTGATAATGGAATTCGTGGATTTTGGAACGATATGAACGAACCGGCAGCGTGGGGGCGTGAATTTCCAAACCTGATTGAATTCGGTGAAGGAAAAGAAAAACAAACTCTTTTTTCGGTAAAAAATGCCTATGGTTTATTGATGGCGCGCTCCACTTTTGAGGGTACAAAACGGTTGATGAACGGTCAGCGTCCATTTGTGCTGACCCGTGCAGCTTATGCAGGGGTTCAGAAATATTCTGCCCAATGGACCGGTGATAATGCCAGTACCGACGATCACATGTTGCTAGGCATCAGACTTTTAAACAGCATGGGTGTAAGTGGAATTCCGTATGTTGGCATGGACATTGGCGGGTTTATGGGAAATCCATCAGCCGAACTTTTTACACGCTGGATGAGTATAAGTGTTTTTACGCCGCTTTTCAGAAACCATACGGCTATTGATTATAATTACCGCGAACCATGGCTTTTCAATGATCGAACCACAGATCGGATTCGTAAAATTCTGGAACAACGATATCAGCTTTTGCCACATTTATACAGTGCTTTTTATCAGGCTCATGCCACCGGAATGCCGGTAAATCGCATGTTGCCGATTGATTATACATTTGAGGAAGACGTGTTTAAAAAGGAATTTGAAAATGAATTTATGTTCGGCGATAACATGCTTATTTGTCCTGTAGCGTCCAATCTGAATATGATATCGGTTTATCTTCCTGGTGAAACTAAATGGTACAGAGTTGGTCAGGATAATATGCTATATGAAGGTGGAAAATCTTACAATGTAGATGCTCCCCTCACCGATTTGCCTGTCTTTGTTAAAGAAGGTGCAGTTATTCCGATGCAATCAGTGGTTCAAAACACAAAAGAACACGGTGATGGCGTACTTTATCTACACGTTTGGAAAGGTGAAACCGGATCTAAATACATTTATTATGAAGATGATGGCGAAACGTACCAATACGAAAAAGGAAACTTTTATAAACGCAATATTGAGTATGTACCTGAAACTAATTCGGTGAAACTATCGGCCAAAGAAGGTAATTTTAAAAGTAAATTTTTCCGGTTGCAAATCGTATTACACGGATTCGGAAATCAACAAATTCCGGCACGTGAAATGACTGATGGAGAGATGAATGTGCCATTAAATCTGCGACTCTGAACGTTTCGACAAAGTTTTTAAAGAAAAATGAATTAATGGCTTTGTCAATCAGAATTAAAAACTTATCTTTGCACTCTCAAAATCAAACGGATCGTTTTGCGATGTGTGCATTGCGAAGTTTGTATTTTAAAACATTTATTTTCAATTAGTTATTATGTATTTAACGTCTGAAATTAAGAAAGAAATCTTTGCTAAGCACGGAAAGTCTAACACTGATACTGGCTCATCAGAAGGTCAGATAGCATTGTTTTCGTACCGTATTAACCATTTGACAGAACATTTGAAGTCAAATAAAAAAGATTATAGTACAGAACGCGCCCTTGTAATTTTGGTAGGAAAACGTCGCCGTCTTCTCAATTATTTGAAAGATACCGATATCAACCGTTATCGTGCCATTATCAAAGAATTGGGTATCAGAAAGTAATTCTGGCTTTCAAGACTTTAAAAAAGGCGTTTCAAAAGCTATTTTGAAATGCCTTTTTCTTTTACCCCCAACCCCCTAAAGGGGGCTTTGGAGATGTTTAAAATTGATACTTATTTAAATAGAAGAAATAACTAAATTCCCCTTTAGGGGTTAGGGGTCAAATTATATGCAAAAACCATCCATACCAAAAGGAACCCGCGATTTTACGCCGCAGGAAATGGCCAATCGCAACTATATTTTCAACACCATAAAAGACGTTTTTCGTCTGTATGGTTTTCAGCAGATTGAAACGCCTGCCATGGAAAACCTGTCCACTTTAATGGGAAAATACGGCGAAGAAGGGGATAAGTTGTTGTTTAAAATATTGAATTCGGGTGATTTTATTTCGGGTGCCACCGATGCTGAATTACTGGACAGAAACAGCGCTAAACTTACCAATAAAATTTCGGAAAAAGGTCTTCGTTATGACCTGACAGTTCCTTTTGCCCGTTTTGTAGTGCAAAACCGCGATAAGATTTCATTCCCGTTCAAACGTTACCAGATTCAGCCGGTTTGGCGTGCGGATCGTCCGCAAAAAGGCAGATACAGAGAATTTTACCAGTGCGATGTGGATGTGGTTGGAAGCGATTCTTTACTGAACGAACTGGAACTCATTCAAATTGTGGACGAAGTTTATCGCCGGTTGAAAATTAATGTGGTCGTAAAAATTAATAACAGAAAAATCCTTTCGGGAATTGCTGAAATTATTGGCGAAGCCGAAAAAATCACTGATATAACCGTTGCCATTGATAAAATGGACAAAATCGGTTTGGAAAAAGTAAACGAAGAAATTGCATCGAAAGGGATTTCCGCCGAAGCCATTGCCAAACTTCAGCCAATTTTGAAACTAAACGGAACCAATTCAGAAAAACTGGAACAACTAAAAACGGTTTTGGCTGCTTCGGAAGTAGGTTTAAAAGGGGTATCGGAACTTGAAACAATTTTTGGACTTTGCAAAGCCATGAAAGTGGAGACCAAAATTGATCTTGACCTGACACTTGCACGCGGATTGAATTATTACACCGGAGCTATTTTCGAAGTAAAAGCCCTTGACGTGGAAATGGGAAGCATTACCGGTGGTGGCCGTTACGATAATTTGACGGGTGTTTTCGGTATGGAAGGTGTGTCTGGAGTCGGGATTTCGTTTGGTGCTGACCGCATATATGACGTACTGAACCAACTGGAACTTTACCCTGAAACTTCATTGGAAAATACGCAGGTTTTGTTTGTAAGCTTTGGCGAAAAGGAATTGATGTATAGTTTGTCGTGGTTGGGCACATTGCGAGCAAATGGCATTAATACAGAAATTTATCCGGAACCTACTAAGATGAAAAAACAAATGAGTTATGCTGATAATAAACGAATTCCTTTTGTGGCGATAGTTGGAGAAACTGAAATGAACGCTGACATGGTGATGCTGAAAAACATGAAATCCGGCGAACAGAAGCTGGTTACACTAAACGAACTCATTGAAACGATTAAATATTAATAGAAAAGCCCTGAAAATTCAAACTTTCAGGGCTTTTGTTTTATAAAACATATCGTATTTCATCAATGTAATAATACAGCAAACCGCCTGCCACAATCAATTGCGAAATAGTACCGAGAATAAAGAATAAAAAGGAGCTAAATGCATGATGAATAGCTTCATTGCTTTCTTTTCCGGCAAAAAGTTCACCAATAAAGGCTCCGATAATTGCACCTGAAATTATACCGTAAGTGCCGAAATATAAACCGGCCAGCATACCGATTAAACTTCCCCAAACGCCTTTGGTGCTGCCGCCGAATTTCCTTTTTCCCCAGGTTGGAATTAAATAATCCAGTCCCTGAACTGCAATCACGAAAATTCCCCAGCGAATAAAGAAATTTATAGAAAACTCAGCAATTGAACTGTAATGTAACAGGATAATTCCCAGATAGCAAAGCGGTGTTCCCGGCAGTTTTGGAAAAATGCAACCGACTAATCCGGTCACAACAAGAATTCCGGCTAATACAATCAGAAAAGTATCCATGAATGAGAATTTCAGGTTGAAAGTTGTCAGGTAAAGCTTACTTTTTTTTGTTTGCAAATATAGATTAAATATGGTAACTAAACCCAATTTTTTTCAAAAATAATTATAGACAATAATTTATTTTGTAACACTGTTTTTTATAAAAACCTTATCTTTGCATATTCTAAATCAGTTCTTTCAAAGTCACTTAAAATCAATCATATCTGATAATGGATTTAGCAAAGATCTTTACCCGTAAGCCTTATAAAATAGGCTTAGCACTCAGTGGCGGCGGCATTAAGGGATTGTGCCATGCTGGAGTGCTGAAAGCATTGGAGGAAGCGGGAATTAAACCCGATATAATTTCAGGAGTGAGTTCAGGTTCGGTAGTAGGTGCATTATATGCCGACGGTTATTCACCTGACGAAATTGCCACTTTTTTCGAGGATATCAGTTTTCGGAAATTGACAAAGATTCAGATTCCGGATGGTGGTTTTTTCCGGATTGACTATTTTCAGCGGTTTATGACAAGGAAATTGAGGGCAAAGACGTTTGAAGAACTCGCTATTCCACTACGCATTGTGGCGACTGACCTAGACAAAGGGCAAAGCGTGGTGTTTTCAACAGGAACATTAATCGACCCGATTGTTGCTTCGTGCAGTATTCCGGTGCTTTTCACCCCGAAAGTAATCAATGGTGTTCATTATGTTGATGGCGGTGTTCTCAAGAATTTTCCGGTATCAACCATTCGGGAGGATTGTGATAAAGTGATTGGTGTGAATGCCAGTCCATTGGTGGCTGATGAATACAAAGTCAGCATTTTAAATGTGGCTGCAAGGTCGTATAATTTCATGTTTAAAGCCAATATTATTCACGATAAGGAACTTTGCGACTTACTTATTGAACCTGTCGACATGGGAAATTACGATACATTCGATGTGGATAAAGGCCGCGAAATTTTTGAATTAGGTTACCGTTCCACCAGTCAATTGCTTGCCAGCAAGTTAAGTGCGGAAATTGCGAAGATGTAATAAATTGTTATCACAGACAGTCATTTAGAGCTAAATCGATTTTTTTTGATTACTTTTGCGGCTCAATAACAATCAAAAAACAATAAATTTATGTTTCCAGTATCAGAACGTTTGGCAGCTCTTTCTCCTTCGGAAACGCTTGCCATGTCGCAAAAAAGCAATGAGTTGAAAGCTCAGGGAATTGACGTGATTAACCTAAGTGTGGGTGAACCCGACTTTTATACTCCCGACCATATAAAACAGGCTGCCAAAGAGGCTGTCGACAATAACTTTTCTTTTTATTCACCTGTTCCGGGTTATCCTGCGCTGCGCAATGCCATTTGTGCCAAATTGAAATCGGAAAACGGACTGGACTATAAACCCGAACAGATTGTATGCTCCAATGGTGCTAAACAATCGGTTTGTAATGTCATTCTGGCTATTATTAGCAAAGGCGATGAAGTAATTATTCCTGCTCCTTACTGGGTTAGTTACCCTGAAATGGTAAAACTTGCCGATGGAACAAATGTTGAAGTTTATGCAGGAATAGAACAGGATTTCAAAATCACGCCTGCTCAACTCGAAGCAGCCATTACACCGAAAACAAAAGCCATTATACTTTGCTCGCCTTCCAATCCTACCGGAAGCGTTTATAGCAAAGATGAACTGAAAGGACTGGCCGATGTGTTGGCTAAGTACCCGAATATTATTATTCTTTCCGACGAAATTTACGAACATATCAATTACCTCGGAACCCACGAAAGCATTGCCCAGTTCGAAAATGTACGCAACCGGGTGGTGGTTATCAACGGTGTTTCCAAAGGATATGCCATGACCGGCTGGCGTCTGGGCTGGATTGCTGCTCCGAAATGGATTGCTTCGGCATGTAACACCCTGCAGGGACAATATACTTCCGGACCAAGTTCGATTACCCAAAAAGCGGCAGAAGCGGCTTATACGGGCGACCAGGCTTGTGTGGAAACCATGCGTGTGGCTTTCGAGCGTCGCAAAAAACTCGTTGTATCGTTAGCCCGCGAAATTCCGGGTCTTATTACTAACGATCCGCAGGGAGCATTCTATATTTTCCCCGATTGCAGCTCGTTCTACGGTAAATCGTTCAACGGCCGTGTAATTGCAAACTCCGGCGATTTAGCCATGTATTTATTGGAAGAAGGCCACGTGGCTTGTGTGGGAGGCGGTGCTTTCGGTGCTCCCGATTGCATTCGTATGTCCTATGCCACTTCCGACGAAAATCTGGTGAAAGCCTTTGGATGGATTAAAGACGCATTGGCGAAACTCAACTAAAAAGTTAAAACACAACATAGACAAGGCTTCAGAAAGTAATTTTCGGAAGCCTTGTCTATTTACGTAAACAATTGTTTAGATCAAAGGAGATTAATAACTTCTAAGAATCAAAATCAATTTATGGGTACTTGAACCGCTTTTATTTTTTTATTTTTTATCAGGATATAGCCTCCATAAAGTGCTGCCATAAGGAACAGAAATCCCCAACCTTCAGGAATCGGCACCGGTTCGCCGAGTGGATCTTCTGTTCCGGGATCGGAGAAACCATCAACTTTCTGCGATTGATTATTGCTGGCCAGCAGGCGGGTAGAATCATTGAAAATAGACAAATCGACACCTGCAGTAGATACGCCCGGGTTTTGAGAAATAGTGTTGTTTTGCGAACCACGGCTTGTACCGGAAGAAACACTTGTTCCTGAGCCTCCGTTTCCACCACCGTTGTTACCTGAATAGGAGCTATTATTACCTTCAGAACCTGAATTTCTTACTGAACCCGAATTGGCGGCATACTTCAAAGAAACAACAGTGTTTTTTGAAATATTTGACTTTCCAATATATGAAACTCTGTAATTATACCGCTTATTACGTTTGATATTCTCGCCGGTTACATACAATTCCTGATTTTCTCCCTGTTGACCTCCTCTGCTTTTTAATGCATTTCTCACAGTACCTAATGAAGCCACACAACCTTTTACTGACTCAACCTTTCCTTTTAATGAGCCTAAATCCTTTAACCCTTGATTTATTACAGTTTTATTAAAGTTTACTCCCTGATTCTCATCACAATATTTTCTGTTTTTATATAAATCGGGACTGAAAATTGGCGAATAAAGTATTACCAGGAGCGCACTTGCCCATGATAGAACCCATATCAATAATGTATGTTCGCTTTTGTGCATTTGAACGGTGTGATTTTAATCTCTTTACCGATTCAAATTTATATATAATCGTTTAAATGGTTGATATATAATATGTTGTAATAAATAGTGTAAATTAGTTGAATAAATTGCTACCTGTTATTAATGAGAAAAATACAATGGGAAAATTTGCATAGAAATTGAGAAAGTGAAGTGAGCTTATTTTGTTGGAATACTTTGATTATCAATAGATAAATTTCTGATAATTTCTGATAACATTTCTATAAAGTTAACTATGTAATAAACTTTGTTTTTATTTAAATGTGAATTACTACACAATCTACAAAGAATTCGAAATCCAAATTTGCTAAGTCTTATAAACTGAATGGAAGGCACATTTATATACATTTAAGCACATTGAAAAATAACATAATGTAACTCAAACCAAGAATAAATTAATAAACAATAACTTAATTTCATGTGTAAAAAGGGCTTGTGTTGTTAACACATGTAGAAAATTTGTAGTAATTATTCAGTACAATTTATGCTTCATAGTTACCCGGAGCAATATAGTAGAAAAAAACTGCCAGTAAAAATTTTTTACCGGCAGTTAGTCTGACAAAATTCGAAATAATAAAACTTGTATATAAATGATAAGTTATCGGATAATTATTTGTTTGGTAACTTTGTCATTCCGTGTTTCGGCAGTTATCAAATAACTACCTGGTGTCAATGACGTTGGAATTGAAGTAAGTCCATTTGGCGTAAATTTACCGTAGAATAATATCCGACCGGCTAAGTCAGATATTTTTAATTCGCCATTTAAATCGGTCGGGTTTTGAACAAAAACTGTCTGGAATGAACTGAAAATATTCAGCTCTTTTTCCTTCGTATTCAACGTGTTGGTCGAAATTCCGGGATTGGTGACAATTCGGAACCGTTTTACGGGAGTTGTTGATTTTATAGCCGTGAATGAATATGTTGAACCGCTTTGGGTAATATCAGTGATTGTATTCTGAACCAAATCCATCAAATATAATGCTGAATACTGATCTGAAAGATTTTCATGTGTAAATGTCAATGTATAATTGATATCTTCGCCCGTGATAAATCCAAGTTCAGTATTATTAATGTTGTCGACGCCATCAATCTGATAATCGCCATCAGCTTCCATGGCCCAAAGCTGAGGTGCAACTGATGAACCCAGGAATTTATAACCATCCCAACCATTATCAAATCCATGAGTGCAGGTCGTATCACTGAAAATCCACATTTTATCGGTAAACCGCGAACCGGCAACATCAATTCGGGTTGAAACGGTTGAGCCAGAATATAATGCTTTCGAACGTTGCATGTCCGTGTTTTTTGTAATTACGGAACTGTAAGGTATGCTGATGGTGGCACTAGAGGTATTGGCTGTAGCATTCACCATAAAGCCCTGCATAGACGGTATTTGTCCTACCACGCCATTTTTTCCTGCTGTACTTTTGGTTGAAACAGTATATTGCCCTGGGTTGGAACCATTTACTGCGAATGAACTCCAGTCGGCATATGAACCGGTATTGTACAGGTAAACAGACGACTCAGTATCAGAACCAAAAGTAATTTTGGAAATATCAATTGCAGCTGTATACGGATTACTCAATAAATGCTGTCCGGGATAGTCGGAGGTTGCTGTTTTTGTTAGTGTTTGTGATAAACTGCTGTTTATCAATTGCCCCTGAAAGTAATATACCTTGCTTGCCGATTCAGTTATTTCATATCCGGTAAACGGACTTAAAACAGAATTGTTTACCAATTGAATCCAGCGTTTATCAGACGTATAACCGCTTCCATTTCCTGCTTCATTATGTTGACGAACATATGTACCATCAAAAGTAGGGCTTGCAGCAACTGAAGTAACCGGAATACCGAAGTATTGCCATTTATATTTTCCTCCCGGAGTTTGATTACTCAAATCCCACGAAGCTTTACTGTACATTTCTACTGCACCAAAAACCGGGTATCCAGATGAGTTATTGAATATCAGAGTTCCATTTGCACTTGATGAATTTGCGCGGATATATATCCCGGAAGCTCCTACATTATTGGTCATCAGTTGCGCATTTACCAGTGTTCCGGTTCCAATTTCAAGATAGCCCGAATTAATCAACATATTTCCTGTTACAGTTATATTTGCATTTGAGGCTAAAATTACACTCGTAGAGTTGTTAATTCCAATATTGCTAAAAGTACCGGCAACAGCGGTCTGAAGATCAGAACCATTGTAGACGACAATTCCAGGCCATGTTTTACCGCTGGGAAGTGGAGTAATTGAAGTATTTTGTGTTTTCAACGTTCCAGTTCCTGAAATTGAAGATCCGCCACTTAATGCATAAGTACTCATATCCAGTGTAGAACCATTATCAATGGTAAGTGCGGTACAATTAAGTGCTCCTGAAGCAATTGTTCCTGCTGAATTGCTTACCTGTAGCGAAGCATATGTTCCACTGGCAATTGTTTGAGCGATAGAAGCATTATTATAAATAACTCCACAAGTCCATGTATTTCCACCCGGAAGCGGGGTAGAGGAAGAATTCTGTGTTTTCAACGTACCCGTACCACTCACTGAGGTAAAACTTCCTCCCAAAACAAAATTACCCATGTCCATTGTGGTATTTGCATTTACCGCAAACGTATTTGCTACATTAAAATTTGAAAGCGCAGTCACAACTTGGTTTGTATTATCAATTGTCAAATTATAGAATGTAGATAGCGTAATTCCGCCAATATTTTGAGCATGTCCCTGATCTTTAATTATTACCGTAGAAGAATTTGTAAGTGCATCAACGGTTCCATTATTTATAAAATTACCGGCAATGCTGAGACTCGAAGGAATTGTTTTTGTTCCCGAACCACTTATAATCAGATCATGATAGCCATAGCTTGATGAGGGACCACTTATATTGGTAACCGTTTGATTTCCTCCATTAAATTCAACCGTATTTTGATTTGATGTAAAGTCTAAAACGCTTGTAGCATCTGTGATTATTGAACCTGCAATTTTCATATAACTACCCGAAGCGGGCTGAATAAAGGTGTTTGCATTGACTTGAAGATTATACAATGTATTGTTAACTCCCTGAATTGTTACAACTTTTGATACATTTCCTTTTGAGAAAATCAAACTTCCAGATGAGGATGTAAATGTTCCGTTATTATACCAGGCGCCGGTGTAACCATTGATTGTAACATTATATGAATTTGCGGTTAACGAAGCTCCGGATTCAATTTCTAATGTACTCATTTCCACAGGAAGTGTCAATGATGGATAATGAGTCACACCTGCCGGAATTAAAACACTATCAGTTGTATAGGTCGATTGACCTGGATAATGCCCTGCCGACCAGTTTTGAGCAACATCCCAGTTTGTAGTTCCATCGGCACTTAACCAGGTATTTCTTACTATGGTGGAATTAGATAATCCCCATTGTTTATCTGTCAACGTAGTTGTAGGTGCCACATAGCTTATTTTTAATCCTGAAAGGCCAATCCAGTTATTGGTAGCATCATTGTTTGTTTTGCCGTGTTGGTCAATTGTTCCGTTTGCATGATGATCCCAGAAAACAATTTTTGTTTCATTATTGGAATTTAATTCAGTATCAAGATAATGAAGATTAGTAATCACATCGTCTGTACCTGTTCCATCCTGAGCAAAATTATAGGTTCGCAGTACGCCTTCGGTTATCCAGGATGGAGCTGAACCAATAGCTATTTTACAACTTACCCAAACAGGTTTTACATTTCCGGAAACTCCCATAAATGTCAGATTTGTATTTTGATTTCCAAAAGTATAAGGCTGCCCGGTAATAAAAGTATGCTGTCTTTTTACAACGCCAGTAACATCTCCAATGCCGGTTGTTACTGATGTAGCTCCCATATTGAGCGTATAACTCGCCGTTTCGAAAACTCCCAGTATGGAGGATGGATTATTTCCGGCTAAATCCAGTACTCCGTTAACAGTTAAGTCGCCCAATGCTGTTACACCAGAATTGTTGCTGATTGTCAGATTGATATATGTACCATTGATTACATATTGTGGTGCAGTTCCGTTGTATATAATCGTTCCTGACCAGGTTCTTCCACTCGGTAGCGGATAATAACTGGTGTTTTTGGTGTAAATAGAACCAGTTCCTGTCAAGGTAGTGGAGCTTGCACCGCTTAACGCATTTGAACCCATATCCAGTATTGATCCGGTGGTTATATTCAGGATGCCATTTACACTAATTTGTTTGTTTACTGTAATTGTATTTCCCGGATTGTTGACAGTAAGGTTGTTGAAATTGGTAATTGTTGAAGTTCCACTGATTGTTTGGCCGTAAATAGAATTTCCGTTTAGAATTACTGATCCAGTACCAGCAAGAACTACTCCGGTACCGGGTGTATTATCTATAAATTCATCAACAATGTTCAGTATTGCAGGCAAGACTTTATATCCTAAACCGCTCAGAATTAAATTGTGATATCCCGGAGTACTTCCGTTTGGATTTGGAATTGTCTGCAAAGAACTTCCATTGAATTCAATGGTGTTTTCATTGGTTGCTGCCGCAATTGTTCCACTGTTTGTGAGCGTTCCTGCAATTCCAATATATGAATCGACCGAAGGTCTTACTAATGTTCCACTTGAAATAGTAACATTATAGAAACTGGTGTTTCCTACGATTGAAACATCACCTGCCGATACTGAATTGGCATTGAAAATAACGGTACTTGTGTTTGCATTGAAAATACCACCGGACTCTACACTCCAGGCTGCATTAGCACCTGTTAGGGTAAAATTTCCATCAGATGCCGGTGCATTTAGTATTCCACCCGCATTTATTTGAAGTGAAATACAGCTTGCAGTTGAAGGCAAGGTTGGATCATTTGGTGTAGTGTTAGTATCGGGAATAATAGCACCGTGAGTTCCATCAGGAACGCCATTTGGTGTCCAGTTTGCTGAATTTGACCAATCGGTGTCAATAGTTCCAATCCATGTATAATTTGTTGCTGAAGAAGGTGCTAATGTTCCTTTGAAATAACCCGGAGTTGATGAAATTTTCGCAAAATCCACATCCTGAATGGTTACAAAATCCAGGTTTGTGTCATAACTCGAACGTCCGGATTCTTTGTTGTAAAACGTTCCGGCAACATTACTGCTTGACCAAATTGTGAGCTGGTTTTTAGTAATTCCGGCAGGCACTTCATTGTCGCGGTAATGAACTTGCATCAATGCTCGTGTCCCGCTTCCACCGGTTTGGTAAATATCATAATAGCGTTTTATCGGGCTTGTCATTACTGCTCCCGAGTTCGCCGACCAATCCGGTGTTGTTCCAATATGAACATTCAGACTTACCGAAGTTGGAAGTGTTTGACCCGGATAACCCGAAACTGCTGCAAAGGTCACACCATTATGCTGACTTCCAAAACTATAGAAGGTTGCGGTATTAAAAGTATGTGTTCGGTTTATAACTCCTGAAACTTCACCAAGACCAGATGTTGTTGCATTAACCCCCATGTGCAAAATGCTGCTTCCGGTCATATCCAGCGCTCCCTTGTCGTTCGATGCTGGATTGTTACTGATAAATATCAAAGCACCTGTCACCGTTAAATCAATAGAAGATGATACTCCTGTTGCATTATTTATTTTTAAATTGGTACAGGTTATTGAATTATTTCCATTGATGGTTTGTGCAGTTGTACCAATAAATGAAACAGTTCCGGTACCGGTATTCAACGTTCCATTGTTAGTTAAGTTACCCGAAATATCCAGATTGTCCCAAAGTGTTTTAGTGCCCGAACCACTTATTATCAAGTTATAATATCCTGTAAAATTAAAACCTACAGTTGCCGGATTGAAAATGTATTGGTCCGTTCCATTATATTCTACCGTATTCCCAAATGCCGATAAATCGACAATACTTGAAAGATCACCACTCACCAAACCCGTTATTTTCATCGTAACTCCGGTTCCGGGTCTGATAAAAGTATTCGCAGTAATGTTGATGTTGTTAAACTGATTAACTCCCGTGCCTGAAATAGAAACCACATCTGTCAGAATACCATGATTTAGATTAACAGTGCCGGTTTCCGGAATAAATGTTCCGTTATTTTGCCAGGCGCTGGTAT
>CAIYTJ010000660.1 GCA_903929065.1 uncultured Bacteroidales bacterium
AATTATGAAACAGAAAAAGAAGAACTCCGTTATGGAGCAGGTAAAGGCAGCGCGAAAGCAAAGCAGGGAAGAAGAAATTCAGACACATGGGAAATCGATTAATTATCGAAAGGTTATGGCCAGCAAAAAGCAATATAACCGCAAAAAAAATAAGGCAGACGATGGTTCTGCCTTATTTGTTTTATATATTTAAGCGACTTGGAAGTCGCTTCTCCCTTTGTTTTATTACCATATTGAAACGCGTTTATCTGCCGGAACAAACATTTTGTCGCCTTCTTTAATTCCAAAAGCATCGTACCATGCCTGAATATGTGGTAAAGCACCGTCTACACGCCATTTTCCAAGCGCATGCGGGTCTGATTTTGTGCGTTTGAGGATTTCTTCCGGACGAACATTTCCGGCCCATACGTTAGCGTATGCGAGGAAGAAACGTTGTTCTGGTGTAAAGCCATCTTTCACGGCCAAAGGAGCAGCTTCTGTGGCTTTCTTGAATGCCTGATACGAAATCTGCAAACCACCGTGGTCGGCAATGTTTTCACCCAATGTAAATTTACCATTAGCTTTTACTCCCGGTGCCACTTCAATGGCGCTAAAGAAATCAGCCAAACCGGTTGCACGTTTATCAAAATTCTTTTTATCCGTGGCTGTCCACCAGTTTTTAAGGTTGCCTTCTTTATCGAACTGACAGCCCTGATCATCAAATCCATGTGTCATTTCATGTCCGATAACCACACCAATTGCTCCGTAATTGAATGCATCGTCGGCAGTCATGTCGAAGAAAGGATACTGAAGAATACCTGCAGGGAAACAAATTTCGTTGGTTGAAGGTTCGTAGTAAGCATTTACTGTTTGCGGTGTCATTTGCCATTCCGATTTATCCACTTTCTTACCTGCTTTGGCATATCTATATTCAGTTTCGAAGCGACTGGCACGTTTTACATTGGCATAATACGAATCTTTGGTGATTTCCAGTTTGGAATAATCTCTCCATTTGTCGGGATAACCAATTTTGATAATGAATGATTTCAACTTTTCGTTGGCTTTTACTTTTGTTGAATCGCCCATCCAGGTTAATGCATTGATACGGTCACCTAAAGATTGTTGCAAATTATGAACTAGTTTCAACATGCGTTCTTTGGCTTCAACAGGAAAATATTTCTTTACGTATATTTGTCCGACAGCTTCACCCAACACTCCATCAACCGTACCAACGGCACGTTTCCAGCGTGGTGACTGTTCTTTCTTACCGGAAAGCACTTTTCCGTAAAAATCAAAGTTTTCTGCATAGATTTTATCGCTCAGGTATGAAGCAGATTCGTCAATCAGTTTCCATTGCAGATAAGCAATCTGAGCAGGAACTGGTTCGGTAGAAAGTATTTTACCCACTTCAACCAACGATTCTTTTTGGGAAGCATTGATGTCTTTGATGTCTTTCAATCCTAATGAAGTGAGATATTCGTTCCAGTTGAGTTCAGGGACTAATTTTTGTAGATCGGCAACCGTCATTTTGTTATAATTGGCGTGTGGGTCGCGGAGTTTTACCTTGTCGTAAGCAGCAGTTGCCAAACGGGTTTCGATAGCCATTACCGCTTCCATGTTCTTTTTGGCTTGTTCGGGAGTAAATCCAACCAGTTGGAACATTTTTACAATGTGCTCCTTGTATTTATCACGAATTTCTTTGGTGTGTGCGTCATTTTCCAGATAATAATCGCGTTGTCCAAGGCTGATACCGCTTTGGTAGGTCTGAACCATATTCATATTGCTGTTCATTGGATCGGCTCCCACATAGATGCTGAAATAAGGATCTAAGCCTGAAAGAACCAGTTCCGGCATGAGTTTCAAAATATCAGCAGTTGTTTTTACTTCACCAATTTTTTTCAAATCGGCTTCAATCGGTTTGTAACCGTCGGCATTCAGCTTGGTGCTGTCCATAGCCAGGTTATACACATCACCGATTTTTTGTTCAACGGTGCCTTTGTCTGCTTTCTTGGCAGCAATTTCTTCAATTAAGCCGCGCAGTTGTTTGCGGTTGTTTTCAGCCAGTTTGTCGAAGCTTCCAAAGCGGGAGTATTCTCCGGTGAGCGGATTGTTTTTCATCCATCCGCCACAAGCGAACTGGTAAAAATCAACTTTGGGTGATACCGTGGTATCCAGGTTAGCCAATTTGATGCCGGCGTTCAGGGTGGCATCTTTCTTGGGATTGCATGCTGTAGTCATAAGCGCAAGTGCAAAAATTGGGATTAATACTTTTTTCATACATGAATAATTTTGGGTTGATATAAATTCCTATTAAAATAAAGACTCAAAAATAGAATAAATATTACACTATAATACAAAAATAACCGATATTGTTCTGTAACACCTGATTATTAGTTCAAAAAGGGTTGTTTATATAGTTCGGATTATCCACAGAATCGATAATATTGAACAATTCGAAGAGTGTATCCGCCCGAAGCATGGCAATGCGGGTTTCCTTAAAGTTTGGAATACCTTTAAAGACGGGCGTTGCAGCCAAATGACGGCGGCTGTGGATAATTCCTTTCAGGCGTTGGTTGCTGACACTTTCTAAGGGTGTATCTGGCGAAATATCAAGCCAGTAAACCGAAGCAATAATATGCTCTTTCAAAATGGCTTTTTGTTCCTCGAATGAAAGAATCTGACGAGTTTCACCCGTTTTGAAATATTCTTTCATTTCTCCGAAAATCCACGGACGACCAATGGCAGCACGTCCCACCATAACAGCATCAACTCCATACCGGTCGAAACACTCCGCAGCACGTTCGGGAGTTGTCACATCACCGTTACCGATGATAGGAATATACATGCGTGGATTATTTTTTACTTCGCCAATCAAGGTCCAGTCGGCATCACCTTTGTACATTTGTGCCCTCGTACGACCGTGAATGGCCAGCGCTGCAATGCCGCAATCCTGAAGCTTTTCAGCCAAACCTACAATTATTTTACTGTCATCGTCCCAACCGAGACGTGTCTTTACTGTTACCGGAACATTTACCGATTTTACTACCGCCGAAGTAATTTCCAGCATTATAGGAATATCTCGCAAGAGCCCCGCTCCTGCCCCTTTGCCGGCCACTTTCTTAACCGGACAGCCGAAATTCAGATCGATAAATTCCGGTTTTGCTTCTGCAGCAATTCGGGCTGCTTCCGCCATTGCATCCGCTTCGCGGCCATACAACTGAATAACTACCGGACGCTCTTCATCGTACATAGTCAGCTTTTGTTCAGTTCGTTTCACGCTGCGTATCAGCGCATCTGCAGAGATAAATTCCGTATAAACCATATCCACGCCAAAACGCTTGCACAAAAGACGGAATGCGGGATCTGTAACGTCCTCCATGGGTGCCAGAAACAGTGGTTTATCGGGGAATTCTATGTTGGAAATCTTCATATTTATACAAAACAGGAATGCAAAGGTAGGAAATATTTTTAAGTAAGAAATTTTGAATTGTATTATCTATCTTTGTAGTCGAATTTTAGTTCGACTTATATGAAAAAAGGAATCCTGATTTTATTTATATATCTTTTCCAGCAAAGCCTTAACGCTCAAACCCCCTATTCTACTGCCTGGTTTGGGCCCAATGCCAATCCGGTTCCGGAATTTGAAGATGCACGCATACCAGCCAAAACAACTATCAGTTTGATGGCCGATTATTATTTCGGATACGGCGACCAAACCGAAAATGGCTATGTAAAAGTGGAGTTTCCTCTCCTACCCGAGCGAGTTTCATTTAAAATCTGGTCAACGGTGCTGGAAAATTATCAGGTAACGCCTGAACTCAGAGTTGCCCGCAACATGAATGGAAATACTTCCGGACAGGCCAATGGCGACGTTTATTTTCAAACCCGAATCCGGTTGTTGAAAGAAAAAAAATACTGTCCGTCCCTGATATTTAATACCACATTGAAAACCGCTTCGGGAACAAATTCCGAACAACGGCGTTACTTTGACACACCCGGATATTATTTCGATCTGGAAGCCGGAAAATCATTTCAGACAAACAGTAAATTTATAAGCGAAATACGCGCTGTAGCTAATGCAGGCTTTATGTGCTGGGAAATTGACCGGGTTAGTACACAAGACGATGCGCCCATGTATGGCGGAAAACTGATTTTAGGAAATCCTGTGTGGAAACTGGAAAATTCCGTTTCGGGCTATTGGGGCTGGATTCATACTTATTCGCCACTGAGTCCAACACATAATTATGGTGATGCGCCCATGGTTTATGCAGCCAAGTTGTCAATCCTCAGTAAAAACATTGATTATTTTGCCCAATACCAATACGGAATTACCGATTTTCCTTACCACCAACTGCGGGTTGGATTGAGTTTTACATTGGATAAACTGACTCCGAAATTTGTAAAATAATGCATAATTCACCATGCATAATTAAAAGAGAAGAATGATTAGAAAAGATATAGAAATAATGGCTCCAGCCGGTTCATGGGAGAGCCTATCCGCAGCTATTAAAGCAGGTGCTGATTCGGTGTATTTCGGCATTGAAAAGTTGAATATGCGCAGCAAATCCAGCAGTAATTTTACCACGGATGATTTGCGTGAAATTGTGCGTATTTGCAAAGAAAACAACGTAAAAAGTTACCTCACAGTCAATACCATTTTGTACGATGGTGACCTGACCCTGATGCGAGAAATCATTAATGTGGCCAAAGAATCAAACGTTTCGGCCATTATCGCAGCCGATGTGGCCGCGCTGATGTATGCAAATTCGATAGAAGTGGAGGTGCATCTTTCCACCCAACTGAATATCTCTAACGTGGAAGCGCTGAAGTTTTACGCGCAATTTGCCGATGTGGTGGTATTGGCACGTGAACTGAATATGCAACAGGTTTCGGAAATTTATCAAGCGATTATCAATGATGATATCCGGGGAAAAAACGGCGAACTGATTCGCATTGAAATGTTCTGCCACGGGGCTTTGTGTATGGCGGTTTCCGGAAAATGCTACCTGAGCCTGCACGAAAAGAATCTTTCCGCCAACCGGGGCGCATGCAACCAGATTTGCCGGCGTGGTTATACGGTCAAAGATAAAGATTCGGAAATTGAACTGGACATTGAAAATGAATATATCATGTCACCCAAGGATTTGAAAACCATCGGGTTTGTGGACGAAATGCTGAAAGCCGGTGTGCGTGTTTTCAAAATCGAAGGCAGGGCGCGCGGAGCTGAATATGTAAAAACGGTTGTATCCTGCTATAAAGAAGCCATTGAATCGGCTTTAAACGGGACGTTTTCCGACTCGAAAGTATCTGACTGGGACCAACGGCTTGCCAAAGTGTTTAATCGTGGATTCTGGAACGGTTATTACCTCGGACAGCGCCTTGGCGAGTGGAGCAATAACTACGGTTCGGAAGCCACCCACAAAAAGATTTACGTAGGCAAATGCACAAATTTCTTCAATAAACTGGGTGTGGCCGAATTTCTATTGGAAGCACAATATCTTTCTGTGGGTGACGAAATACTGATTACCGGCGAAACAACGGGCGCTTATGAAGACGTGGTGGAAGAAATCCGTGTGAAACTGGAACCGGTGGATAAGGTTGAAAAAGGAACTTATTTCTCCATGAAAACCAATGAGTTAATCCGACGGAATGATAAGTTGTTTAAAATTGTGCCCACAGAACATGGAAAAGAAAAAGCGGAGTAAATTCCGCTTTTATTTTTTTATAAACTCAATAGCCAAATCCAACACTTCTTTTGCTTCTGGTATTGGAAAAATCACCCAGTCGTGCTGCATTTCAGGGAATTCATGAAAAGTAAAATTATCTGAGTTTTTTGTTAGTTCATTCAATTTTTTGCAATCAGGATAAAACAGTTCGTGTGTTCCGTAAAAAACTTGCGTTTCTCCTAATCCGTCAAACTTTCCATTGATTGGAGATAGCAAAAAATTACTTACATCATCGCCACCTGCATATTTTATGCCTGCATCGATAAGTCCTTGTAGTGGAAGTAATTTGTCGTATTTTTCAACTGCCTTTATTTCAGGATGTTGCATGGAAAGATCAAGCCAGGGAGAAAAAAGAATGTTTTTTACCGGCTGAATCGGCACATTTTCTTTGACCAATTTTTGTGCAAAAGCCAAAGCCAGCCCACCGCCGGCTGAATCGCCCATAAACATAAACTTATCTTCAGGATATTCATTTATGAGTTTGTCAAATGACTGTTGAACCATGTCGAAAGTTGATTTATAAGTAAATTCCGGTGCAAGCGGATAATCAACATAACTGACTTTACAGTTTGTTTCCTTAACAATAGTTTCTATTATTTTCCAATGCATGGTACTTCCTTCAGCCACATAAGCCCCACCGTGAAAAAACAAAATATGAGTTTGAGTTGAATTGGTTTTGGGCTGCAGGGTGACAACCGATTTATTCATAACCACAAATTCAGTCACGTTGTAATTCCTAATTAATTGTTTAGAAACTAGCGGTTTTGATGATCTTGCCGGATGTTGAAAAGATTTTTCAACTAACTTTTTGACATTGAAAATTCCCAAAAAGAACGTAATAATTTTGGCCTGAATTGACATAAACAGTAGAATTGAACTTTGTGATAAGTGTTTTGTTTTAAAATTTAAACATTCAAAAGTAACAATTCCGCTTGTTTGTAGCAATAAATTGTACTTTTTTTATTTCGAAATATCATTATCTTTGCATAAAGTTAAAATATAAATTTTACCATGGAGGAAAATTCAGCACTAAAACCAATCAGTATTGAAACAGTAAAAGAGCTTTGGTCAAAGACTTATAATACCGATGGAAAACCCGACTGGTCGCATATTTTTCCGTATTATCACAAAGATATTATTTTCCAAGATACCATTCAACGGATTGAAGGCATTGAAGACTTTACCGCCATGTGCAACCGCCTCACCAAACGGACGTATAAATTAAATATGGAAATTGTTTCAATTGTTCAGAATGAGAACGTAATCATGTTTGAATGGATTATGACCATGATGTTTAAAAAATACCCGAGCACACCCATGTACGGTTGCAGTAAGTTGACAATCAGCGACGATGGATTAATTCTCGAACAACGTGATTATTACGACTTGTGGGGCGATATTTTCAATAATATTCCGCACTGGAATAAAATGTATCGTCGTTTTTTAATTAAAAAATTTGGTTAATGTCAGCAACTAAAACAATACAATACATCCGCCAGTACAAATGGAGCAATATTTTTGCCATGCTTCGCAACAACTCCAGAGATGCCAAAATTTGTAACGACGGTTTCAGCAATAAATTAGTGGTAATAACCGGAACCACCTCCGGAATAGGTTTGGCTACAGCACATAAATTTGCTTCAAAAGGAGCTGATTTACTGTGCGTAAACCGAAGTGTTGAGAAATCGGAAAATTTAAAAAAAGAAATTGAAACTACTTACGGTGTTGAATGTAATTATCTGATTGCTGATTTAAGCAGTCTGAAGGAAAGTTTCAGGGTAGCCAACGAATTGAAAGCTTTGTCGAAACCCATTGATGTGCTGATTCACAACGCAGGTGTCTTTTTAACCAGTCGCGAATTAACCTCCGAAGGCTTCGAGAAAGTTTTTGCCATTCACTATTTGTCGTCATTTGTGATAAATTTTAGTTTGATGGATAAGCTAAAATCGCAACCTCAGGCACGAATTATCATGGTTGGTTCCGAAGGCCATCGCTTTGCAGCATGGGGTTTGAATATCAACGATTTGAATTGGGAAAAACGCCGTTATTCCGGATTAGGAAGTTACGGATCAGCAAAATTGGCGCAATTATTATCGATGTTGATTTTTGCCGAAAATTTTAAAAATTCAGGCGTAACCATAAATTCCATGCATCCCGGAGCCGTTAAATCTGAAACCGGAAAAACGAACGGGCGGTTGTACAAATGGTACAAAAAAAATGTGATTGACAGAACGTTGAAATCAGCCGACTGCTCAGCCGATGCTTTGTATTATTTGAGTGTATCGCCCGAAATGGAAGGAAAGAGTGGAAATTTCTATAATCTGACAACTTTAGAAGAACCTGCCCCACCAGCATTGGATAAAGATGTGGCGCTTGAGCTTTGGCAAAAAACATTGGAAATGACAGGTGTTATGACTTAAAAAATAATTGTATATGATTGATAATAAATCTGATGCAATAGTTGTAGGCGGTGGCATTGCCGGTTTGACGGCTGCCGCTTATATTGCAAAAGCCGGAAAAAAAGTGATTTTGTTTGAGCGACAACACAAAGTTGGAGGATTAGTGCAAACGTTCGACCGGGATGGAATTTACTTTGATGGCGGATTGCGCTCCATCGAAAATTCGGGCATCGTTTTCCCCATGCTTAAACAGCTTGGTATTGACATTGAATTTACCAAAAGCAATATTTCCATTGGCATTGAAGATAGCGTTTTAAAGCTTAAAGGAAAGGAAAGTGTGGACGAATATGAAGACTTTCTGATTGAACAATATCCTGAAAATCAAAAAGATATTACATCCATTATCGGTGAAATTAAGAAAATAATGGGTTATATGGATATCCTTTATGGCATTGATAATCCGGCGTTTCTGAACATGAACTAAGACCGCGTATTCCTGATGAAAACCATTTTGCCGTGGATGTTTAAGTTCATTTTTACCCTGCGGAAAATCAAAAAGATTCAGGAACCGGTGGAAGATTATCTGAAAAAATTCACCTCAAACCAATCGCTAATTGATATTATCGCTCAGCATTTCTTTCAAAAAACGCCCGCTTCGTTTGCGCTCAGTTATTTCAGTTTGTACCTGGACTATCATTATCCGAAAGGTGGAACAGCCTCGCTCATAAAAAAATTAGAAGACTATATTCTTGAAAATGGCGGAATTATCAAAACCGGTGTGACCATTCAAAGTCTGCAACCTGAAGAAAAATACGTTTTAGACACGGAAGGAAATCGTTTTGACTATTCAAATTTGGTTTGGGCCGGCGATTTGAAACAAATGTATAATATTATTCCGGTTGAAAAACTGATTGACAAGAAGTTAGTCGCTAAAATAACCGAAAAAAGGACATTACTGAAAGAGTTAAATGCCGGCGATTCGGTATTTACCGTGTATTTGTCGGTAAATGAAAACAAGGAATATTTTGAGAAAATCTGCACCGGACATTTCTTTTATACGCCCGACAAACGCGGTTTAAACGCGGTGGATAAAACAAACCTGGAACTGTTTATGAAAGCGGAAATGACTGAAAAAGAGAATGTTGAATTAAAAAATAAATTGAAGCAATACCTCGAAGACTATTTCCGGTTGAACACGTTTGAAATTGCCATTCCTGCTTTGCGCGATGCAGATTTGGCGCCCGAAGGAAAAGTGGGTTTGGTAGTCAGTTTGCTGTACGATTACCGGTTAGCCAAAAAGATTGACGATTTTGGCTGGACGCCGGAAATAAAGCAACTTCTGGAACAAATTTCCATTCAAATTCTCGACGAAAGCATTTTTCCAAACCTGAAAAATAAGGTTTTCGGATGTTTTTCGTCATCGCCACTGACTATCGAAAAAATGACAGGAAATACCGAAGGCGGCATCACCGGATGGGCTTTTACTAATCCGGTAATGCCGGCTGTAAGCAGTATGCTGGGAATTGCCAAATCGGTCGAAACACCATTGCCATCCATTTTTCAGGCCGGACAGTGGACATACAGTCCTGCAGGATTACCCATTTCTATTCTCACCGGAAAATTAGCTTCGGATAATGTGTTGAAAATGAAAAGATAAACTAAAAATTCAGGTAGGTAATTTTGCAGTTTAATTTCGTGTTTTCCTTCACTTCAAACAACCATTTTTCAAATTTAGGCGGTCCAAATTTCGCATCCACATTATTAGAATAACCAAAACCTTCTTTGGGAATAAAAAGCATTTTAGTATCGAGTTTTCTGTTTTTATTCTCGTCGTGAATGTAATTGAAAGCATATTTTCCGGGTTTCAGATTATCAAATACCACGACACATTTTTTATCAATAATTACTTCATTTCCAACCTTTAAGCTTTTATGATGCTGGTCAAAAAGTTCGTAAAGAATATCGCCGGTATTGTTTCGCAAACCGGTAATTTCTACGGATAATGAATATTGAGCGAAAGTGCTGAGAGGAAGGAGAATTAATAGAAAAAGAAAATTAAATTTTCTCATAATTGTATTTTACTTTATCTTATTTGCTTTTCGATAGTAAATTCACCAATTAAATGCTCACCGGTTGTATTATCCTTATAATAAATTTTATAATTCCCTTCTTTCAAATTTCCTAATCCAACAGCTTTACTTTTTGAACTTAAATTGTCTGAAAGAGGTATTCCTGTAATTACTGTTAGATAAATTTTATTTTCTATTATTTTTACTTCTGTTTTTAAACAAAATATTGCTGAATTTGGTCCTTTTGGTCTTACTGTTATTGAATCCCAACCGGAAACATTGCAAATTACAGGTAAATAATATCCATCTTGTGTGTCAATTGGTTTTTCTGTTTTTATACCACCTACACTTTGAATAAAATTCCAATCTGCTGATTTTCTGGTCAATGAATTAAATACTAACAATCCAATCAATGCCAACGAAACTACAATAATTGCAGAAATAATTAATTTTTTCATATGATTTATTTTAAAATTTTTAAAAACACCCAATCCTGATTATACGTTGCATACTGGTTTGAAAACGATTCACCGTCGCATTGCACGGGATTAGCGTCACGCGCTTCTTTTGAAATAATAATATCGGATCGTGAACTGATTCCCCTGTTTTGATAACCCGCAAAAAGGGAATCTGTCATTACATCAAAATAAGAAATGAGTTTATACCCTTTTGTTGTATTGACTTCCACAGCGATATCATTCCCATTGGTGGTTCCTAAAATTTCTCCGGCAGCAACATTCTTTCCATTAACCACGTCATTTGTTTTGTTTACATGAAAAATTTTGAACACAAAAGCCGGATATTGATCGGAACTTATCCAAATCTGAGAACCGCCATTTCCACCTGATTCATTATCAATTTTGGTAATTTTACCGGTAACTGGTGAAAATACAGATGAAATATAATTCGTTGTGGGTGCCATAGTACTGTCCATACTAAAGTAATGTTTCATACTTCGGCACGATTCAAAACTATCGGAATAATCATGCCCTGTACCGGAACGGAATTTGGAAATCCTTTTAATCTTTGCAAGTTCTATAAAATCAGTCTTTACAAATTTAGGAATACCTTCGACATCGATATTATACGTGGCACAGGATGGAAAAAGAATAGCAGTAAAAAGCACAAAAAGAAATACAAAATTATTTGTTTTCATACAAAATCCCTTTCTTTATTGAGTATATAAAGTTTATCAGAACTAACTTTTTCAAACAAAAAAATATGATTGCAAATATAATAAAAAAAATGTATTTCAATTAAAATCAGGAGATAACATATTAGGACATTTCCAGCATTCTCAAAATCGGTTTCACGGCTTTTGCACGTATTTCTTCATCAATTAAAATTTCGGGAGTTTCATTCAGTAAGCAATTATAAAGCTTTTCCAGGGTATTCAGTCGCATAAAATTGCATTCGTTGCAGGCACAGGTGCTGTCGTTAGGCGGTACGGGAATAAATTCTTTATCAGGATTTTGCTTTTGCATTTCGTGTAAAATTCCCGATTCGGTGGCAACAAGAAATGACTTTTTATCCGAACTGGTTGCAAAATTCAGCAAGGCTTGTGTGCTTCCAATAAAATCGGCCATCAGCAATACAGTTTTTTTACATTCCGGATGAGCTAAAATCAATGAATCAGGATGTTCGGCTTTCAGTTTCACCAATTTTTCGACCGAGAATTGTTCGTGTACGTGGCATGCTCCGTCCCATAATAACATGGAGCGACCGGTCACGCTGTTGATATAATTTCCGAGATTCCTATCCGGACCGAAAATTAATTTTGCATCTTGCGGAAACATTCCGACAATTTTCTTTGCATTGGTGGAAGTAACCACCACGTCGGTGAGCGCTTTCACGGCCGCTGTGGTATTCACGTAAGAAATTACAGTATGATCGGGGTGAGCCTTGGTAAATGCCTCAAATTCGTCCGCAGGGCAGCTGTCAGCCAACGAGCAGCCGGCATTCATGTCGGGAACAAGGACTTTTTTGGTGGGTGAAAGAATTTTGGCGGTTTCGCCCATGAAATGAACGCCGCAGAGCACAATGATGTCGGCATCGGTTTGGGCGGCTTTTTGTGCCAGTGCCAGACTATCGCCAACCACATCGGCAATATCCTGAATGTCGCCCATCTGGTAGTAGTGCGCCATAATCACGGCATTCTTTTCTTTTTTCAGTCGGTTGATTTCCGATATCAATTGATTTTTGTACATTTTCTGATTTGAAATTTGATTGTTGCCAATTTTTTCAAACAACAATAATAATATTCTTTTTTATTTTTCAAACAACTTTATGAAGATAATAATAGGGTGTTGATAAGGTTGATAAAAATATTGCAAAAAGCTTGTATGTTCCGTTATTAAAAATCCGCTTCTACCTATGAACAATCAGGAAGGTATTATTCCTTTCAGCATAAGAAAAATACGAACTTTATCAACACCTTGTTAGTAACTGCAAAGTTAGAAACTTTTTAGTAACCTGCCTGCTGATAACTGCACAAAACCGGTTAAAAAATAACTCTAAAAAAGGTGCTAACTAATTTGGTGGTACTAAAACAATCCATAAAGGAATCAGTTTTTGAATCCTGCAAGTAAAATTTCAATATTTTTTTCAGTGTTTTTTCAACAGTTATCAACAGGTTTTCAGGCAGCGGCAAACAGCAAGAAAAAACCGCAATGGATTTATTAACATAATATCTATTGCGGTTCTTATATTTGTAAACTGAATCGATCAAAAATACCCGTTTTCCTTGTACCAATCATACGCATCATCAATTGATTTTGTAGTAGGAGTAATTTGATAATCAAGTTCTTTGATGGCTTTGGAGCTGTCGTACCATGCATTTATCGACATGTAGCGTGCATTTCCGGGGTCCATTTCGGGAGCTTTTCCTGAAAAGTTGGATAAAAACTGCATTACAAAACCATAAACCACAAATAAACTTCTGTTTAAAATGAAATCAGGTGCTTTTTTATTAAACTTGGCAGCAATTAAATCAAACAATTGTTTGTATTTTATATTTTCACCGGCACAAATATAACCTTCGCCAGGAATACCTTTTTTTGCAGCTGAAATATGAGCTTTTGCCACATCGGTTACGTGGCAAAAACTGGCACCCCCTGCGGGACAACCCGGAACTTTGCCATCGCGGAGTTCGAAAAACAAACGACCGTATTGCAGCGTAAAGTCAAAAGGACCAATCATACTTCCGGGATAAACCACCACCACTTCGAGACCTTTTTTATTATATTCTATCACTCGTTTTTCGCCTTCGAGCTTGGTATCAGAATAGTTGTAGCCGAAATTTCCAAAGTTATAATCAGTCCATTTTTCAGAGGCAATTCCCGATGGATTCCAGCCGAAAATATCCACCGTGCTGGTGTGAATCAGGCGTTTAACGCCATTTTTCAAACAAGCTTCGGCTACCATCGAAGGAACTTCCACATTGACAATCCGCTGTTTTTCAAAATTCTTTTTCCAGAACGAAGTATCACCTGCCACGTGAAAAACATAATCGCAAGCTGCACAAGCTGCATCCAAATCGGTTTGATTTGTAATATCTCCGGTAATTATTTCAATAGCCAAAGAGCTTATATATTTTGTGTTCGAGTTTTGCCGAACAATAACTTTAACTTCCCAACCGGCTTTAACCAGTTCGTGAACCAGATTTGTTCCTAAAAATCCACTGGCGCCGGTAACTAAACATTTCATGTGTTAAATTTTTAGGTGAATCAACCGTAAATCAATCCCACAACCCACAACCTCAGGGCTGCTGGCAATCGGTTGAAAAGAAAACAAATCAGTTTATAATCGATGCCCGGAACTACCGAAACTTTCATTTTTTTGCTCATAACCTGACTTACCATTTTTTTAGCAACAGAATTTGCATCAACGCCATTTTGCTCGTCTTTTTCCATTTTACCAACTGACTTTTTCATCTTGGCAGAATAAGCTGAATCTGCTGATTGCGAAGCGATTGTATATTTTCGGGCAGCGGTAAATTCTGTTTTTGTATCACCGGGCAGAATAGAACAACATTGAATGCCAAATGGTTTGAGCTCCAGTGCCAATGCCTGCATGAAAACCAGTAAAGCCGATTTTCCGGCCGAGTAAAATGCCTGAAACGGAATTGGAACTATAGCTGCTACCGAAGAAGTTGCAATTATTTTTCCATAACCTTGCTGGCGAAATACCGGTATGCAAGCCTGTATAATTCTAACTGCACCAAAAAAATTGGTTTCCAACTGGTATTTCACTTCATCGGCTGATGTGTCTTCAACCGAACCGGCAATTCCGTTTCCGGCATTGCTGATTAGTGCATCAAGCCGGTTGTTTTCTTTTAAAATCTGATCAAGAACCGCAGTGATTTGTGAGTCAATGTTCACATCCATTTTGACGTGAATAATTTCTCCATCACCGTTTTGAGCTTTTTGATTTACACCTCCACGACGTGAAGCAGCATACACTTTTACGCCTTTGTTCATTAGTTGAGTGGCTGCAGCCAGACCAATTCCGGCACTTGCTCCTGTAATTAAGACTACTTTTGTTTCCATTGTTTTTCAATAATGAATTATTATGACTGCAAATATAAGATTATTAAATAGATTCTTATTTACAACTTGAAGGATTTTGTATAAAGATTTCTTACTTTTGTAGGTGATATTATTAAACATTGTGAAATGAAGGTTTTGGTTACCGGTGCAAATGGTTTATTGGGGCATCATGTGGTTTTTGAATTACTTAAACGAAACCATGCGGTTAGAATCATCGTCAGAAGCACCAAAAGTATCTATTTCGATTTGAATTCGGTTGATGTTTTCGTTGGAAATTTTAATGATTCCAATCTGTTGAAGCAAGCTGCAGATGGTTGTGACGGCATAATTCACATGGCGGCTGTAACTGATACTAAATTGTTGCACTATGAAGATTATCAAAAAATTAATGCAGCCGGTGCCATGGTGATTACATCAATTGCCACAGAAAAAAACATTAATAACCTGGTTTTTGTCAGCACTGCTAACACCATCGGTTACGGCAAACCAAATCAACCAGCAGATGAAACATTTCCAATAGAATTTCCTTTTTCGAATTCGTTTTATGCACAAAGTAAAGTGGAAGCGGAAAAGATTTTTCTGGAAGCTTCGAAACAACCCAATAAACACATTGTTATAATTAACCCGACATTTATGATCGGGGCTTATGATTCAAAGCCAAGTTCCGGAAAATTGATATTAATGGGGTACAAAAAACGGTTGATGTTTACACCGAAAGGCGGAAAAAACTTTGTGGCAGTAAAAGATGTTGCAATGGCAACCTGCAATGCGTTGACACTGGGACGAAATGGTGAACAATATCTGGTTTCAGGTATAAATCTTTCATTTGCTGAATTTTATAAAATTCAAAAACAGACAGGAAATTACAAACAGGTTTTGATTACAATTCCGAATTATTTGTTAAATATTATTGGAAGAACAGGAGATTTAGTTCGCCGATTGGGAATAAAAACCGAACTTTGTTCGATGAATTTACGGCAATTGATGATTCAGGAATATTACTTGAATCAAAAGGCTAAAACCGAACTGAATTTACCAAAAACGGAATTAGAAATTGCTATCAATGAATCAATTGAGTGGTTTAAGATACAGAAAATGGTTTAAATAATTACTACGAAGCAATGAAAAGAATTTTTCTTTTCTTTATCGCTTTTCTGGTTTTGGCTGATATTTTTGCCGCTATAAAACCACGAAAAGTTGAATCCATTCCGTTTGAAATGGTTGGAAGTTACGTGGTTATTTCCGTCCGGATAAACGATTCATCGCCGTTGAATCTGATTTTGGATTCAGGCGTCCGGAATACCATTATCACCGAATTGCAACCGAATGATCAGATAACGTTAAATTATTCAGATGTGAAAGATTTGATGGGACTCGGTGGTGGAAATCATTTGGAAGCTTACACCAGTAATTTTAATACACTGAAAATAGGCAAATTAAAACTCAAGAATAAATCAGTTTTTGTTCTTCAAAATGATATTTTCAACCTGTCGAAACATACCGGCACCAAGATAAACGGACTTATAGGATCGGATTTTTTTCAGGATTATACCATTGAAATTGATTACACCAACAAACGCGTCAGATTTTACGAACCAACGCCATTTGATGCTCCCAAGGGTTATGGTGAGCTGCCCATAACGCTTGAAGCATCAAAACTATTCGTGGAATTATCTGTTTTAAATGCCGATAGCAGTCGCCAGCAAGTCAAAATGTTGATTGATACCGGAGCTGAATTAAATGCCTGGTTTCAAACAATTTCCAAAGGTTCGGTACATACGCCGGCTAAATGGATTCAGGGCACTATTGGCGAGGGGTTCAACGGCACAGTAACCGGTAAATACGGCCACATTCCTGAAATCCGTTTTGGGAGTTTTTCGCTTAAAAACCCGATTGTATCATTTCCAGACTCAGCCACCATTGGAGGTATTCTGGCCGCTTCGAAACGTGACGGGACGATTGGAAGTCAGATTTTGAGCCGCTTCAACCTGATTTTTGATTACAACAATAAAAAAATGTATTTCAAACCGAATATTTATTTTAAAAGCAAGTATTCGTATAATGTTTCCGGCATTGAAATCACGCAAATTACGCCGCAATTACCACTTACTGAAGTTATGTCGGTGTGGGAAAATTCACCGGCAGCAAAAGCAGGGGTTTTGCCCGGCGATCACATAATCGAAATTAATGGAAACAGTGCGTTTTACATGCAGATGAATGAAATTCGAAAGATTTTTGAAACAGCCACCAATATTCCCATGATTCTTGTTATAAGACGAGGAGAACAAGAACTTTCTGTAACTATTGATATGAAAGAAAAATTTTAAAATATGAATTTAAAAGCAGAATTTAGGGTTATGAAATTAATCGTTTTATTGGGATTTTTAGGATTTCAAAACCCGATTTTTTCACAGCTTTCAGTAAACTGTTACGCCGAACTTGGAACCAATAATGTTTCGGATGGCGTTTATGGTAACTTTTCGGGACTGTTTTCGGCAAAGTTTGGGACGTTTACAGCTTCAACCGGTGCATTATTGTCACTTTCAAATGCTAATCCGGATATTTTTTCAGCTTACAAACTTAGTGTTGTGAATGAATTTCAGATTTTCAATAAACCGGTAAAGGTAGGTGTATTTTACCTATGGAAGCCTTTTTCAGTTGATTTGAGAGAAACGAATTATGGCGTTTTAGCCGGTTATCGGGCGAAACATTTCGGTTATCAAGTAGGACTCAACACACGGATTTACAGTTTCAGTAATTCAGCCAAGCAGAAATTTAATTTTCCTGATTCTGTTTCGACAACTATTTGGGAGCCAATAAACCTAATATATAAATTCACGTATTACCTGGAATTGAGTAAAAAATGGAATTTCGAAGCCAGCGTTACCAATTTCGATAACTATATTATTGAACAGGAAACAAACCCGATGATTCGGACAAAATTCAGTTATAAATTGAACAATAAATTACTTTTATACAGCGATTTAGGTTATCAACAAGCCGGTTTACTGAATATGCGGGTGAACACGTTTGGCGTATTTTTAAGAGGAGGTGTGATATGGCAAATCAATTAAAATCAACAATCGTTTTTCTGGTTGTAATGCTTTCTGGTTGTACGTCAACGCTGGATTTCAACGGATTTTTCTTACCAACAGATTTAATCGATTCGCGATTTGTTCAATCCGATCAATGGAATCAAACTCATCCCTTCAAAAATCTGGTAGTATCTTCCGAGAATTACCAGCTTTTGGTGGCTGCCGATAGTCATATCGGTCCGGTTGGAAATTTTAATAAATTTCTGGCCGAAGCTTCGAAGCCCGAAAATACTGCCTTTGTAATGGTTGGCGATAATGTTACAGGTCACAAAGAAGATTATTTGGTGTTCAAAAGTTTATTGCCCGATTTTAATCAGGTTCATTATTTTTTGATGGCCGGTAATCATGATTTGTATTTCAACGGCTGGAAATCTTTTTACGCCGATTTCGGGTCATCGACGTATTATTTCACGGTTCAAACTCCAACCGAAAGCGACCTTTACATTTGCCTCGATTCCGGAAGCGGAACATTGGGCGGCAAACAACTGGATTGGTTCAAAAACGTACTTTCCACCAAAAGAGCTAATTACCGAAATTGTGTGGTTTTTTCGCACGTAAATTTCTTCCGGAACCGCCATACCGGTTCTACCAATCCGTTGGTCGACGAACTTTATGTCTTGATGGATTTATTTGAGACTTATAAAGTAAATATGGTCATTTCAGGGCACGATCATGTTCGTTCTATCAATAATTTTGGCCTTACAACTTATATTACGATGGATGCTTTACAAGATGCAAATCTGAATGCCAGTTATTTGAAACTTAAGGTTAATGCTGAAAAAGCCGGTTATGAATACATTGATTTGAAATCTTTATAAATTTCAAATCGAATCTGCTTATTTCCAAATAAATGCTTGTTTTGACATTTTTCAAATAAAAAAGTTATCAACAGTTTGCAGTTTCGAAAAAAACATCTATTTTTGCAGTCCCAATTCGCAAAGTAGAATAATAACGCAAAAAACACTATAGCAATGAAAAGGACATTCCAACCTTCACAAAGAAAAAGAAGAAACAAACACGGATTCCGTGAAAGAATGGCATCAGCAAACGGTCGCCGCGTATTAGCAAGCCGTCGTGCCAAAGGCAGAGCAAAACTTACAGTAGCTGACGAAGGTCGTCACAAACACTAATCAAACTGCAAAAACAGCATAAAGAAAGTAAAGACTTCACCGAAGTTTTTACTTTTTTTGTTTTTATACCTCTGCGAAACAATAAATTCAGTAATTTTGCGTGAAACTTATTACTTTCAACTTTCTAACTCTATACAGACGAATGGAATTAAAAAAATTCTGGAAAGAAACAATTGGCGGTTTTGTGCTGAAAAACGTACTTGTTGCCACAGCTATCATAGTTGTTATATCTACTGCAGCTTTGTTTGCCATTGATTTTTACACCCATCACGGTGAATCACAGGTTATTCCCGATTTACGCGGCTCGTATGTGGAAGAAGCCGAGCAAATTCTGGTAAAAAAAGGATTGTATCCGCAGGTTATCGACTCGGTGTATGTGCGCGATAAAAAACAGGGAACCATTATCGACCAGATTCCAGCACCCAACTCAACCGTGAAAAGCAATCGTCCGGTTTATCTTATCATCAATTCCCGCAAAGTTCGCCAGGTTAATCTACCGGAAATCAGTGATGTATCTTACCGTCAAGCCGATGCAATGCTTCAATCAGTAGGATTAAGTGTGGCAAGCGTTGAATATGCACCTTCCGAATTTAAAGATTTGGTTATTGAAATAAAATTTCACGAAAGAACCATTTTACCCGGCACACGTATTCCGGAAGGAAGCGCGGTGGTGTTGGTGGTTGGAAGCGGAACAGGTGCTGTCGAAACGAAAGTTCCAGCCCTGAAGGGAATGAAAATTGAAGATGCCACGATTAAAGCATCGGCTTCTTCGTTTGAAATTGGAGCGGTAAATTTCGATGTAACTCCTTCGGGAAATGAAAACGAATATTTCATTTATCGCCAAATACCGGCTGCTGGTGGTACATTGCCTGAAGGCGGGAAAATAGATATTTATCTCACAACCAAAAAAGCGCGGCTAAACGAGGTCTTTGAAGAAGATAAAAAAGATCAGACCGAAGAACAGTTTTTCTAATACTTACAAATCAAAATACTGTGGCAGAAGAATTTAGTGAAGAATTTGAAGAAGATGAAATTGAAGAAGTAGGAGGGAAGCAGGAGCTTTTCGAGCATTTTCGTTTTGTTTTGGATAAAGGTCAGGCTATTACCCGTGTGGATAAATACCTGGTCAACTGCATGGCCAATACTTCACGTAACCGCATTCAGGATGCCGCAGATTCAGGAAACATTTTGGTAAATGGAAAACCTGTTAAATCTAATTATAAGGCAAAACCGTTGGATGTAATTTCCATTGTTCTGGCTTATCCACCCAATGAATTTGAAATTATTCCGCAGGAAATTCCGATAAATATCGTTTATGAGGATGATGATATATTGCTGATTAATAAACAACCAAATCTGGTTGTTCATCCGGGATTTGGTAATTTTGATGGAACTTTGTTGAACGCAGTTGCCTGGCACTTGAAAGATGTTCCGGGTTTCGATGCCAACGATTCGCGCATTGGGCTTGTTCACCGCATTGATAAAGATACTTCAGGTTTGATTTTGATTGCCAAAACTCCCGAGGCTAAAATGCTACTTGGCAAACAGTTTTTCGACAAAACGACTCAACGGCGTTATCACGCTTTGGTTTGGGGAAATATGAAAGAAGACGAAGGCACAATTGTCGGTGCTTTGGCGCGTGATCCGCGGGACCGGATGCAATTCACGGTTTTTCCGGACGGCGAAAACCCATTGGCAAAACACGCTGTGACGCATTATAAAGTCATTGAACGAATGGCTTATGTCACATTGGTGGAATGCCGGCTGGAAACAGGCCGTACACACCAGATTCGTGTACACATGAAGCATATTGGTCACACGCTTTTCAATGACGAACGGTATGGCGGCCACATTATTCTGAAAGGAAATACAACGGCGATGTATAAAGCTTTCGTCAAGAACTGTTTTTACATTTGTCCACGACAAGCATTGCATGCCAAAACGCTCGGATTTGTTCATCCGCGCACCGGCGAATTTATGCATTTCGAAAGTGAATTACCGGATGATATGCAGGAATTGATTGATAAATGGCGTAATTATGCCAAAGTTTTATCGGAACAATAATTCGAACTATCTTTTTAAATATAAAGGATTTATGAAAAAAAACATTGCCATCGTAGCGGGTGGAGATTCGTCGGAAGTAGTGGTTTCGCTGAAAAGTGCTGCCGGATTGTATTCGTTTATGGATAAAGAACGATACAATTTATTCATTGTGACTATTGTCGGTCAGATTTGGCAGGTTGAACTGACTGAAACCGAAAAACTTACAATTGACAAAAATGATTTCAGTTTTAATCTTGACGGCGAAAAAACAAAATTTGATTTTGCATACATCACCATTCACGGCACTCCGGGCGAAAACGGCATTTTGCAGGGATATTTTGAATTAATCGGATTGCCTTATTCATGCTGCGGCGTGTTGGCAGCTGCATTGACGTTCAATAAATTTACCTGCAACCAATATTTAAAAGGATTTGGCGTAAAAGTAGCCGAATCAATTGTGCTTCGTGCCGGTCAATCCATTTTGGAACAGGAAGTGGCCGAAAAAATCGGATTTCCGTGTTTTGTTAAACCCAATGTGGGCGGCAGCAGTTTTGGTGTGACCAAAGTAAAAAGTATTGAACAGGTTCAGCCGGCAATTGCCACTGCTTTTGCCGAAGGCGAAGAAGTAATGATTGAAGCATTTATGTCGGGCACGGAAATTACCTGCGGTATTTATAAAACCAAAAACAAAACACAGGTTTTACCTGTTACAGAAGTGGTTAGCGAAAATGAATTTTTTGATTATGATGCGAAATACAAAGGTCAGGTTCAGGAAATTACACCGGCAAGAATTAGCGCTTCACTGACCGAGCGGGTTCAAAAACTGACTTCTGCCATTTATGATATTCTTGGTTGTAAAGGCATTGTGCGCATTGATTATATAATTTCGGAAGGTGAAATTATCAATTTATTAGAAGTAAATACTACGCCGGGAATGACCACAACCAGTTTTATTCCACAACAAATAGCTGCTGCGGGATTGGATATCAAAGATGTGATGACAGAAATTATTGAGAATGAAAACATTTGAAGAAATATCGGAACTAATTGCTTCAGAACTCGAGAAAATCAACTGGAATAAAGAACCGCGCGGACTTTATGAACCAATTGGTTACGTGCTTTCGATGGGTGGAAAACGGATTCGTCCTGCGCTTGCATTGATGGCTTGCAATTTGTTTACTGAAAACCTGCAACCTGCAATTCTTCCGGCATTGGGAATTGAAGTTTTTCATAATTTTACGCTACTGCACGACGATATTATGGATTGTGCCGATGTCCGCCGGGGTCGTCCAACCGTTCATAAAAAATGGAACGACAATACCGCGATACTGTCGGGTGATGTGATGCAAATTTCTGCTTATCAACTAATTGCAGAAACGCCAAACGAATTTTTGAAACCGGTTCTGGATTTATTTTCTAAAACGGCAGCTGAGATTTGTGAAGGTCAGCAATACGATGTGGATTTTGAAAAACGGGATGTTGTAAAAGCCGAAGAATACCTGGAAATGATTCGTCTGAAAACCGCTGTTTTGTTGGGTTGCGCGCTGAAAACAGGTGCATTGATTGGTGGAGCAGGAGAGGAGGATGCCCAAAATCTTTACGATTTCGGAATCAATATCGGACTGGCTTTTCAATTGAAGGACGATTTACTGGATGTGTATGGCGACGAAGCGACTTTCGGCAAAAAAATTGGCGGTGATATTATTTGCAATAAAAAAACATATTTATTAATTCACGCTTTGCAACATGCTAACGGAGATGATGCCATTGAGCTGAAAAAATGGCTGGAA
>CAIYTJ010000661.1 GCA_903929065.1 uncultured Bacteroidales bacterium
GTCACTAAAGGTAGTGTACAATCCTTTAATTCACTATTTGAAGTCGTATTATATACATCTGCCAAAAATTTATCAGCATACCGCTCACCCATCATCAATACACTTGGTTCATCCCAGTGAATGCCATCTGATAAAAGTATTGTACCAGTAGCCATTATATAATCAGAATTAGGGATGTAAGACTGAACCTGTTGAATTACATTAAGATTGAAGCCATCGAATTCAGGTCGACCATCCGATAGTTCTCCACAAAAGAACTTTAAATCAGGCATTCCTAAATCTTTGCGAAAATTTGATACCATTGCAGCAAATTCTGATTTATAAGAGACATAATTATCTGCAATTGCAGCACTATTATCAGCCGATCCCTGATGCCATATAATTCCTTTTACTTCACCATATTTCATGGCTTCTTTTATACGTATAAGCGAATAATCATAATTGGGTTTTCCGGGCTGATACCAGCTCACAATGGATGAACCACCCTGAGCATTTACCATAATACCTATTGGACGGTTTATCAATGGTTGAAGTTTTTTCAAGAATGAATAGGCGGGACTCAGTGCATCCAGCGTTGCATCCTTGGTAATATTTGCATACCTGTTTAATGGATTAGCAGCGGGTTCCATATATAAACCCGGAGTCAGTAAATATACGTTGGGAATAGGTGCTGTACCTTCATTTGCATAAGGTGCACGACCAGCCATTTGCGATTGTCCCATTGCCAGAATAATATCTAGTTTTGGAAGAACATTCACTAAAATGCTGTATTGCTTGTTAACCTGACCATTTGCCGAAGTACAGGTAATGGTTATCGTTTTTTCGTTTTCAGTTCCGGTTAAATTTGTTGGCATTTCAACTTTGTAAGTTGCATTCGGATCACTGGTTTGAGCAATAACTGTTGAATTTATATCCCAGGAATAGGGCACAGAAACGGTGTAATTTGTTACTGCAGTTGAGAATTTATCAACAGACTTGCCTCCAATAATTACCCCTGAAATATCACAGTTGGTTGGTGGTGGATTGAGTTGAAATACAACACTGTATGTCAATGTACCTGCTGTATTCGTTACCAATACCTTAGTTGTACGTTGAGATTCAAGACCGGTTAATGAAGTGGCAGCAGTAACGGTAACTGATGCACTGGCATCGACTGCTGATGCACTTACGGAAGGGATCACAGTCGCATCCCATGGCAAAGAAACATAATACTTGTACTTAGAAGAACTAAAACCGGATAACAGATTTCCATCCACATTCAGAGATTGTAGTTTCAACGTAGAAATATCTTCTTCAATGTATTGTAACATGGGAAAATTACCACTTGGATTTTCTTTTGAATGCCAGTTTGCTATTGCAGCAGCACCGGAAGCAGTTTTCACAACCGTTGCATCGCGCAACCGGAATCCGATGAACTGAGCTCCTTTGCTAATTGAATCTTTGACTATAGAAGTTACATCAAATTCATAGTATTGTGCTGAAGTGGTCACAGGTCCTGCAGCAGTAGTATAAACAGTTGTAATATCAGCTCCGGCCTTGGTGGCTTTATTATTAAATGTCAAATCATCCTCTACCCAGGTAGTTTTCGATAAGGGATATAGATTAAAGGTATGTGCTTCTGGTAGTGCATCGGCATAAACACGGAGTTTAACTGAGCTCAAATAAGATGAAAGTGTTGAAATGTCAAATCTGAAGAATGTTTCCCTGCGGTATTGTGAACCGGCTGTGGAATGATAAGTATACAGAAATGACTCTAAGCCCCGTATTTCGTCACCGGTGCCGCTTGTGCCTTTATACAGATATGTATCATCGTATACCTTTAGCTGTTGATTACTTTGTGCCGAAACCATTAAGGTGAAAAGATAGAACAAGAAACCAAAAGATATTTTTTTCATGCAAATATTGTATTAAAAAAAGAAACCTGCCTTTGTTGACAGGTTTCTATAATTGTTTTCTGAAATGATTTACTGTATAATTACTTTTTGTGTAGAAGTTGAATTTTTTACAATATAAATGCCTGGAGGAATTGAAAGTTCTGTTTTTTGACTAACAATCGCAACTTTCTTTCCAATGCTGTTGTAGACTTCACCTTCGGTTAGTACTAATTTGCCATTTGAAGTATAAAAATTAATTTTATCAGTTGGATTTGAAAGAGCTGTGGAAACTGAAGTATAAGTTATCACAATCTGACCGGCTCCACCAACTCCACCTGAGCTTCCACCACTACCAGTACTATATCCTCCACCTCCACCACCAC
>CAIYTJ010000662.1 GCA_903929065.1 uncultured Bacteroidales bacterium
ATTGTTTTAATTTGCTTTCCTTGATTCCAATCTTTACAGAACCGCAGTCTACGAGACCCGTGCGCCAGGTGGGTTGTGAGGCTCTGCCTGAGGTGTTTACACCTTGGGGTTGTCTACGCGATTATGCAACGTTAATTAATGTACCCATATCCTTGTTGATTTGCTTTAATTTTTGAGCCATCATTTTCAATTAATCTTTTCCCTAATAATGCGTGCTTTTCGATAATATTTCCAACAAACTCAAATCGTTTAAATAACTCATATCATGTTATTCCCAGAAACACCAGAAGATCTCAAAACCGCTAACCACCTCCTTGAATGTCGGTAATGATTGTCAAGGTTTGAAGGGCCTTCAACCCAAAGGGCTACCTTTACGATCATTCTTTTTGCCGACATTTATTTTTGTTAGCGGTTCTGCGATCTTGGATCAGGCGCGAGCCGTCTGCGAGTTAGGCAAATAGTGGGAACACGACAGTTATTCGATATGTCGGTTTAATTTTGTTCGCTTTAGGATGTTTGATTAGAATAAATCAGAGTGGGTGCCAGTAGCAACAAGGGAAATTATTTTTTCTTTATCATCTTGTCTCCAGATTAATAGCCAGTCGGGCTTGATATGGCATTCCAAACAATCGGCATAATTTCCTTTAAGTGGATGTGTTTTGTATTTGGCTGGTAACTTACCATCAGATTCAAGAAAACTGATGACATTTTCGAGTAGCGAAAAAATCGTACTTTCGATTGATACACCTTATCGCATCTTTATCGAAGCGATTGGTGGTTTTTATTTCATACATCAGCCCTTCTTTTTAATGAAGCAAATAGCTCTTTTGAATTTGTATGTGATGTAACTCTTCCCTGACGTGCATCCTCAATTGCTTCTTTGGTCTCATCATTTGGCTCGTGAGCAATATAAATAAAGTTCTCACCTTCAAATTTCTTCAAAAACTGTAGAAGGCTTTTCCCTTTGGCTGTGCGATCGTTGATAATTACGGTTGTCATAACTTAATGTATTTTGCACAAAGTTAATAATCTATGCAGCAATCTCCAACGGGATTATGAGATTTAAATACGAATGGCAACATGCTGATCAAGGTATAGGTTGGGTGGCGCTTTGTCGGGAAAGCTTTGTGCTGTGCAAGATCATTAATTAATGAACTTCCGAGAAAAGTTTTTAATTTCGGATACAAAGTTTCGGAGGATGTGTTTTATAAGAATGAAATTGATTTTGCTTCAAATCGAACTTGAAAAAAGTGTAAAACATTTTATGTTGATTTTTGCCTTTATTTTTGTTTTCCTAAAAATATAAGTATTGATAATCATGTGAATAGAGTTTATATGTAGTCCTACTGGGCCCACCCACTGAATCAAACACTTACAGAGATCATCTGTAGGTGTTTTTTGTTTTACGCCAGGAAGACGCCAGGATTTGGGGGAAAATAGAGCTATTATACTGAAAATATTAGCACCCAAGTTCGTTTATTTTTAAACGAATTGACCATCTGATTTTACACATTAAAAATTCCAATTGACTGAATTTTAAATATCAGGTGCGTCAAGTCACCTTTCGAAACGGAGCGGGATCAGACCATCCAAGGACTACGGTAATCACGGGTGAG
>CAIYTJ010000663.1 GCA_903929065.1 uncultured Bacteroidales bacterium
CAGCAATTTCTGCATTTGCATTGAATCCGTTGTTTTTAAATTTACCTGCCGTAGGAAAACTTCCTGAAACTCATCCATTGCAACAAATTTACGATTCAAAACAACATGAATTGAATCAATTGGATTTGGTTGCATTTTTGGATGTTATAAATTATAAATTGCAGTATGCCAAAGAATTATTTTTAATTGAAAAGGAGAAATTTTTGAAGAATAAAGATTTCAAGACTTTTTTCCAAAACAATGAATATTGGTTAGCTCCATACGCAGCTTATTGTGTGTTAAGAGACCAGTTTGGCACTCCTGATTATAGAAAATGGGATGATTTTTCAACCTATGATTCAAAAAAGATAGCTGAATTTTCATTGTCAGATAAATCGCATTTCGATGATATTGCAACTAATTATTTTATTCAGTATCATTTACATGTTCAATTGTCAGAAGCTGCAAAATATGCTCATGAACATGATGTAGTATTAAAAGGTGATATTCCAATTGGTGTAAACAGAAATAGTGCGGACACATGGGCTCATCCTGAACTCTTTCATATGAATATGGCTGCCGGTGCACCACCGGATATGTTTTCTGTTAAGGGTCAAAACTGGGAACTTCCAACGTATAATTGGGAAGTGATTGAAAGAACTGGATTTGATTGGTGGAAAAAACGTTTTGCGCAAATGTCAAATTACTTTGACACATTCAGAATTGATCATATTTTGGGCTTTTTCCGTATCTGGCAAATTCCTACCAATCAGGTTGAGGGTATAATGGGACATTTAAATCCATCTGTACCAATTCATATCAATGAATTTGCTCAAAAAGGTTTATGGTTCGATTATAACCGTTATTGTAAGCCATATATCACAGATTCAATTCTTTACGATTTTTTTGGAGAAGAAACTAATTGGGTGAAAGTTAATTGTCTGCAAATAGAAGATGGCTGGAACTATCGATTGAAAGAAAGTTACCAAACTCAATTGTCAGTTGAAAATTTATTTGCGGAAGGACTGATTTCCGAAAAAGTAAAATGGGGTTTATTTGACCTGATTTCAAATATACTTTTCTTTGAAGTCGATGGAAGTAATGGTACGCAATTCTATCCTCGATTTGGAATTGAATCGTTGCGCTCATATCAGGATCTGGATAATTATACAAAAGACAGACTTCGGGAATTATATGTTGATTATTTCTTTAAGCGTCAGGATTCAAATTGGTATCATTCCGGTATGGAAAAACTTCCAGCCTTAAAACGGGCAACAAATATGTTGATTTGTGGTGAAGATTTGGGAATGATGACGCCTTGTGTAACTACAGTTATGAAAAACCTTGGAATTTTAAGTCTGGAAGTTCAACGAGCACCAAAAACAAATAAAATTGAATTTTTCCATCCGGCTGATGCTCCATATTTGTCGGTTGTAACGCCTTCAACGCATGATATGAGCACAATTCGTGGTTGGTGGGAAGAGGATAGGGGAGTAACTCAACGATTCTATAATTCTCAACTTGGACACTGGGGCGAAGCACCCTATTTCTGCGACTGGTGGATTTGTCGTGATATTTTATTGCAACATTTATACTCACCAGCTATGTGGAGTATATTCCAAATGCAGGATTTATTGAGTATCTCAGAACAAATTCGACGCCCAAATCCTCATGAAGAACGGATAAATGTTCCATCAAATTCAATGTATAGCTGGCGTTACAGAATGCACATTTGTTTGGAAGATTTGCTTGAAAAAGAAGATTTTAATGCTGAACTCAGGAATTATATAGTTCAGGCTGGAAGATAAATTTAAACTATTAATAAAAAACGGAGAAAAATAAATTCTTATTTTCCTCCGTTTTTTTATTTTATATCCTTAATGTTTGAGTTTTTGTGTAGATATTGATAATATTGATATGGTGTCATAAAAATAGCCCTGTGATTTTGTTTGTAAAATTGAATAAGACTTTTGAATTTATCAAATATCTCATCATCCCAACCCGCAGGATGAATTTGAATTAATAAATAAGGTTTCTTACAATCTAATTCGTAGTTTTTAATCATGGTTTCAATATCCAGATATTTAAGTGATAGGTAATCAATGCTTAGAATAATATGTTTGTCTAATTCTCCAATTACTTTGAATTTAGGGTCTTTCCAACCTGTGTGTTTATATTTTTCAATTTTAGTATAGTGCTGCCAGATATTTATTTCCTTAAAACTTTCAACAACGGTTTCAGTCAGAAGAGTTGTTCTGTTATGTGGTGCTCCAAATGAATGACTTGTAAAATGTAATGTATCTGAAAAGAAACGTTGAGCTAATTCAAAATGTGCATGTTGATAAGCATAATTGGTATTATAAAATTCAGTAACCTGATCATGTTCTTTTAAATCTACATGGTCATATCCATGATTCCAAAATTCAACCACAGGAAATCCATTCTTTTGCTTCATATCAGAAACTCTTTGAATTTCGGGCACAGAAGACATGTGTACGTTCTTAGAAATTATACCAATACCAGCATTAATACTGTCATCGATAAGAATCTTAACGAATCTATTCCAGTTTGCAGTTGTATCACCCATATCATCTGCTTTTAATATGATGATCATTCCATCGGGAGAATTCAACGATACATTTTCTCTACATGATATGATGAAAAACAATATGAAAATGGACAGTATTATTCTGGTACTTTTTAAGAATAAATGAGGCCTTACTTTCATAAATATATGGGTGG
>CAIYTJ010000664.1 GCA_903929065.1 uncultured Bacteroidales bacterium
AAGCAGATGAAATCACCTGCTTTTATTTTTCATATTAAATCTATGTTGTTGACTTGCAGCCAGTAATTTCTATATATCTTACATAATCCAGAAATACTCCTCCATCCTTTTATATTTCTCTCTTACTTATAGATTTTCAATATTTTATTTTAGAAACGCCCTATTTTACATATTAGTGGGTCTAGATAATCCCCAAGAATGAAATATTGAATCAGCCTGAGACTTTGAAATACCCCCAGAGGAGCCGTTATTTCTAATATAGTACCATCCCTTATCCCAACCGTCATGATTTGTAAAATAGTACATAAATGATAATTTGTTGTTGACTTTAACTATTTTCCCTTCCGTACTCATAGTATTATGACATGTTGGATGAATGTAAGTATCTTCCTCAATAATTTCTTCATTTCTTAGCAAAGTCACGGTTTTCATGATAAATATTGCCCTAACAACCTTGCTTTTTATTAATATTTTATTTTTGTCAAAATAAGTACTATCTATCAAATAATTAATCTGAACCTCATCATCTTTTCTTGTACAAAAACCTTCCAGGAAATTATTTGGTATGGGTTCTAATCCCACTTTTTCTCTGACAGAGTTATACTCAATGCCATACTTTTTTATTAATTCTTCATTAGTGTAACTTGTACAACTAATTAAAAACATAAAAGCAAAGGATAAAAGGATATTATTTCGCATACGAACTTTTTTTATGATAACCTTCTGATTCATAAGGTGATTTTAATTTACCAACTCTATCATACCCAATATACAAGTAGCAATTTATAATTTTTGTATTTGGATTATAACTTTTTGCTTTTGTGACGTACTGATCATAATAGATTTTGTTCAATAACTTGTTATTTTTTACTGATGTGTCAGAATTTCTCATCAAATCATTTTCAAAACCGAGATGTAAATCATATGATTCATTAAGATCCAAGTTATTACCCGGAATTATATCATATCTATCTGGCAGACCAATAAGATGACCTGTTTCGTGTAAAACAGTTCTATTGTTCCCATTTGAATAAATAACACCTCTATTACCCGTAAATATTTGCTTTTCACTATTTAGCTTATTTCCTTTCTCACGGGATTCTACATGTCCATTTTCTCCACCATTACTTTCTTTACTAAAAGTCAATACATTTTCACCTGCTTTCAGCTTATCAGGTGCTTTATCAACATATTGATAATTAATATTGAATGAAACATTATCTTTTGATTTAAATGTTTCCTTTGCTTCTTTGTTTAATTCTTTTGCTCGACCATCATTAGTATCTCCTGTAATATAAACTGTTGCTGAAATTGTAACACCTGAAATTTCACCATTTATATCTCTTTGAATTGAAATTATACAATCCTGTCCATCTGGGTCAATAACATTTACTGGATTATTATTGCATAGTGCATAAGGTGATATTGAATAATTATTTTCTGCATGAGGATCTTGAGTTGGAGTTCGTAAAATAGCATTATAATCTAATCTTGCTCCCAAGTCTGAACAATCATACCCATGCATTTCAATGAACTCTTTCCCGTTGTATTTACGGTGTTGGAAGCTCGGGTTATCACCAGCATTACTCGCCCAAGGTAACCCACTCGGATAATACTGAGTGCGTTGCACAGTAGTATTGGTATTAGCTAGCCATACCTCCCGGTTATCACCTAAGTGATCGTGTCGGAAGTAATAATACTCTGGATTGATAAGATTCTGTACATAGCCCTCATCGTTGTAAATTTTATCCAAATCATGTTGATAATCACCACCGTCATTCGAGAAACTATACTCATAATTACTAACATAATCTGTACCGGTTAGCAGATAATCATTCGTTGAAGTTACATCGGTAGCTACCTGCCCTTCGGCAATAGGTACTGGCAGTGTGGTTATCCGGGTATAATAATTGCTTTGTAGTTTATGCCCGCCGGCATCGTACTTGTTTTTTATCTGGTTACCGTTTTTGAACTGGATAACATCCGGCAAATTTAGTACATTATATTGAATAGTGACAATATTACGGTCTAAATCTTTTACCATATTACCGTTGACATCGTATGTAAATTCAATGGGCAGGTTAACGCGGTCGTTATATTCCTTTACTGCGTATAGATTTTGGGATCCAAAAAAGTCATCCACTTTCTTTACCTGGTTTCCGTTGTAGGTCAGTGTCAAGGCATCAATAGGACCCGAAGCACCCATGCGTCCTAGGGTGGTTATGTTTCCCATCTTGTCGTAAACGTACGATTCGGTATTCCAACCGTTAGGTTGGTTGTTACTATCATAAGAAGTGCTGGTGGTTAACCTGTTCAGGTTATCATATGTATACCCGTATTTGTTAGTCCCACCATTATAAGTCCAAGTACTGAAAACAATATTCCCATTGAAACAAGGGGTGTTTATTACGCCTTGTGGAACGGAATTATAATATAAATTCTCTACAAATGTACCGCTTTGTATCCGTGTTGGGCAGTTGCGGATATTATAATCATACTGTTCGGTATCTTTGGTGTTATGGCGAAGTTTGGTAGTTAATCTTCCCAACTCATCATAATTGTTTGAGGCCAATACCTCAGGAATAGAGGCTCTGTTCAGATAATAATTTGTAACCAATGGACGTTGTGCATTATCGTAAGAATAAGTGTACAATTCAGTAACTTCCGAACCGGTTGAAATCTTGTGTATCTTTAGTGTTTTCAATACCTTCCCTGTAAAATCGTACTGGCTATACGCATAATCGTACCCTCCCAAGTGGTTAGTAGCACGGGTTTGCACTACGTGGTCATCAGCATCGTAGTACATGGCGACTGTATTACTTCCATTTCCATCCAGAAAATAGTTGCGTGTTCCGGTGAGGAGACCTTGAGATCCTTTTACCCCTGAAGGGGGAGTATATTGTGCCGTATAACCGCTTTGTTCCTTACTATTGTCATATATCAGGGAATTACCAGAAGGTAAGAAATCATAATTATCGTAATAGTTTATTGTTAGTGGAGTAGCCAATGAGAAACCAGCATACGAGTCGGTAACTACATCATTGGACAGAACATCTCTAATAGACTTGTAATTTTGTGTACTATCCATTTCGTTTCTATACATCAATCCTGCAAAAGTTACCCTTCCAAGAGCATCATATTTAGTTACTGTCCATTGTGCTGATGTTCCCTGAAGCCTCTTTCGCTGATTTCCATCCTGAGTCAATACCAGGCGATTGGTTTTATCGTACACCATATAAATGGGTGTACATCCTGGCAAACGTTTGTAAATGCAGTTTCCACGTTCATCATATTTATACAGATAGCAATATTGTTTCATTATCGCGTTGTTGTCGCTCAGGTCGGCAGTTAGCTCATCCACTGCTTTGGGCGGTAACACATAACTGAGTTGCCCCAGATCGTCGTAAACATAATAGGTATCCACATTCTCGCCATCATTGATGTTGCGGTTCAAAATTACCTTCCCTTGCTTATCTTTAAACTCGTAACTTTCTTTATTGTCTTCGTCCTTTGTTTTGGTTATATACAAGGTAGCTGCATCGTAGTTGGTAGTTCTTTTTGCCAATTGGTTGCTGCCGTTTACATAAAAACAAGTAATAGTGCCATCACTGGCCAGGTAATCAATTGTTTTTGGATGACTGTCCCAGTCCGCTCCTGCTCCTTTCTCACCGCTTACCCGGTCAAGAGGAGAGGGTTCAATAAGGGTTTCCACATAAGCCCGACTGTCGGAATTATACGTGCTACTGCGGGAAGAACTTAAATTACTTTCAGGTGTAAACTGACCGAAATTACCTGCTACGGAAGCAGGCAGGTATTTCTTCCACTCCCTTCCTGCACCATCATATTCTACCATCGATACTAAATCTGCTCCTGACGGCGTAATGTGCACATTGGCGGTTTGCGAGGGTCGCCCCAAACCATCAAAATACTGATAGGAAGTTAATGACTTGGATTGGTCGTCAGTTAGATAGGTGGTCGTTTTGACATAATTCTGGCCTATGCCCGGAACAAAGATATTTTGAGTCATCGCGGAACTGCCTTCAGCTATCACCATATTGGTTGGAAATAAACTATTGGTTTGCCCTATCTTTGCATCAAAACTCCCTGTTGTTCCCACAGCATGAAAACCGGGTTTCAAAACTACTTGTTGGGTAGCTTGTACCTGTGTAGTAGTCGATGGAGCTGTTTTCTCTAAAACGATAATACCCTGCGAAAACACTGCCTGAAATCCTGATAAAAGAATCAGAATGAATATGTTGTGTATTCTTCTTATCATAGTTGTATTACTTTTTTTATTGTTTAGAATTAATATAAGCAGATGAAAACACCTGCTTCTATTATTCAGTTTTAATTTTGTCCTGTTGATAATCAAGTTCTTATTTGCTTATCAACACATCTGATACATTACCCCCCCCATTACCTGATATACTTAGGTTTTAACAATGGAGTAGATAGTATTTTGGGATATTCAGGGTATTCTTTCTCTATATTATTAAAGCCAGGGTCATATCTTGATATAAATGCAAGCGATTTAAATTTCTTTTCTTTATATCTGAATGCCCAATAACAATAATTCTCGTTAGTAATATAGGATTGAGTGCGGTCGTAGATTGGCACTCCTTTTTTGGTGTATCTCCTAATAGATGGATCATTGACGAAGTTTATTCTTATCCATATTTTTGTCTTTTTAAACAAGGTGATATCCAAAGAATCTGCTACAACAATAAAGTTGCGCATTTTATAGCGAAAGACACCGACGACTCTTAATCTATACTCCCCAGGAGTAGTTCCTAATGCATCTATGGTAAATAAATCAGATGCCAAATAAGTACCAAATTGAATTTCGAAATATGCTCCTTCTTTGATATATTTTCCTTTAATATTTGAATCGAGAATGGTGTCTAACGAAGCATATAAATTTTTATTTACTATTGAAAGTAAAGGTGTTTTGTGAAATTCCGGTTTCGGAATATGTAGTGCTTTGACTTGTAAAGTCAGAATAAGCATCAAAAGTATAATTCGTATTGTTTTCATCGTATTATCACTTATTGTTATCTTATGGTTCATCTTGTATATTTACCAGTTGTAGTTCTATGCCCAACTGTAGCACCTGACTGATTAGGCTTCATATATGGGGAACTTTTATCAAATTGTGTAGAAGTCCATGGAGCTGTGTATATATTTGATGTTGCATTAGGAAATTTTTTAGTGATATCATGAGCATTATCAACATCAGCTTCAGAAGGGGTTGTAGTACCAGATGGATGATTATGGTCAAATTGTCTTATTGTATAGCCTTCATTGTAGGCATAAGAACTTAAACTACTACTTGCTGCGCTGTGAGAATTACCAACTAAATTTCGTTGAGATTCATCCGTTCCCGTTTCAATATGACCCCATTCAACAGTATTATTTTTTTTTGGATCTATCACAAAATTATAAAGTGCTTCAGCATTGTCATCTCCTTTGACTTTAAAAATAGTAAAATTTATATTATTACCGTCAGCATCCTTTTTATCATCTCTTATTGAATGTATTGTGCCATAATCAAAAGAAACAGAAGCA
>CAIYTJ010000665.1 GCA_903929065.1 uncultured Bacteroidales bacterium
AACAATTGTGGAACCGCTGCCTGAACGTTATAAAAGACAATATCAGTGAAGCCTCCTTTAATACATGGTTTGCTCCGATAGTTTCTCTAAAATTCGAAAACAACATATTCGTATTACAGGTTCCAAGTCAGTTTTTTGTGGAATATATTGAAGAAAAATATATTGATTTGTTGCGAATGACGCTTTATCGTGAAGTTGGTGTTGGTACACGTTTGGAATATCGGGTGCTGATTGATAAATCGAGCGGAAAAGGAACTCAAATACCAAGTAACGGCGAACAATCCAACAAAAAAAGCCATACAAGTACTTCAAATTATATAAGTCCTTATAATAAGCCACAATTGCCGGAAATTGATCCACAATTGAATCCAGCTTATAATTTTAACAACCTTGTTGAAGGAAACAGCAATAAACTTGCCCGCACTGCCGGAATGAGTATTGGCAACGAACCCGGAAAAAATATTTTCAATCCACTGTTTGTTTATGGTCAATCCGGTGTAGGAAAAACTCATTTGGCAAATGCTATTGGTGTGATGGTGAAACAATTACATCCAGAAAAAAGGGTTCTTTATGTTCCTGCTAATACTTTCCAGATTCAGTATACTGATTCGGTAAGAAATAATTCACAAAACGATTTTTTGAATTTTTATCAAACGATTGATGTATTGATTATTGATGATATTCAGGAATTTGCCGGTAAAACAGGTACACAAAATACGTTTTTTCATATTTTCAACCATCTTCATCAATCAGGCAAACAATTAATTCTGACTTCAGATAGATCGCCTCTTGTATTAGTTGGACTTGAACAACGGCTTTTAACCCGTTTTAAATGGGGTTTGTCGGCTGAAATTGAAAAACCAGACTTCGATTTACGGAAATCAATTCTTCAAAACAAAATTTATCGTGATGGACTTGAAATTCCGGAGGAAGTGATAAATTTTATTGCAGAACATGTTACTGATAACGTTCGGGATTTGGAAGGCGTTTTGGTATCATTGCTAGCACATTCAACCTTGGCCGATATGCCAATTGATATTGCATTAGCCGAAAAAATTATTGGCAGAATTGTAAATATTTCGCGGAAGATTAATACTGTTGAAAAAATTCGTGACGTAGTCTGTGAATATTTTTCATTATCAGTAGATGCAATATCAACTAAAAGTCGCAAACGTGAGGTAGTTCAGGCGCGCCAAATAGCTATGTATTTGTCTAAGCAGCTAACCAAGAGCTCTCTAACGTCTATAGGGTTTGCCATCGGACAGCGTGATCATGCAACGGTTTTGCACGCTTGCAAAATTGTCAACGATTTAATGGATTGTGATAAAAACTTTCGATCGAGTGTGAAAGAAATTGAAGCGAAATTGAAGTGTTGAGCGTTTAAAAAATATTTTATTGAAGCCGTTAAGTAATTGACGGCTTTTTTATTGATTTTGATTACTGAAAAATAAAAATAAGTAATTGTTTGACTGTATGTTGGATGAAAAATTCAGTGATTTTAATTCTTTTTATATAGAAAATTATTTTAATTCATTCGATGCTAATAAAAAAAAGTTGTATTTTTACAACGAAATAAAAACAAAGAAAAATGGTTTACAAATTCACAATGCTTTCTGATGAGGTCGATAGTTTCGTACGGATTTATGACATTGATTCCGAAGCAAAATTTATTGATCTACATGATATTATTCTCGATTCAGTGAATTTTGAGAAGAATCAAATGACATCTTTTTTTATCTGTTCGGATGATTGGGAAAAGGGTCAGGAAGTGACGTTGGTTGAAATGGAATCGACTTCGGAATACGATAATCTGGTGATGGATAGTACTAAACTGGAGGATTTACTGACCGATGAAAATCAAAAGCTACTCTATGTGTTTGATATGATATCTGACAGAGTGTTTTTTATTGAATTGACAGAAATTATTCCAAGAAAAAATCTGGATAAACCGGTTTGTGTTTCGTCAGAAGGTAATCCGCCAGTTCAGATTATGGCAGAAGAAACCTTGGTGGCTGCACCAAAAGCTGTATTGGATGAAAATTTTTACGGTGATGAAGATTATGAATTGGACGAACTGGACGAGGAAGGATTTGGTGAAATGAATTTTGACGATAGCAGTTTGTTTTCTGAAGATCCAAAATTCTGATTATAAAAGAAATATAGGAAAAGACAGGAAATAATGATTTTATTTTCTGTCTTTTTTGATTAATAACCTTTTTGTTTTTACATACTTTGACTAAATCAGATTCTCAATTTTCAACTGTAGATTGCCAATATCAAAGACCAACTTTGCTGGTTATTTTAGGACCTACCGGTGTTGGGAAAACAAGTGTCAGCCTGCAATTGGCTGAATGTCTAGATTGTCCGATTGTGTCAGCGGATTCACGGCAATTTTATCGTGAATTGAAGATTGGTACGGCTGCTCCAACCGAAAAGCAGTTAGAACGGGTAAAGCATTATTTTATAGGTTCGCATTCTATTTTTGATGAATATAATGCCGGACAATATGAACAGGAGGCTATTCAATTGCTTGACGAACTATTTGATAAACATAAGGTTGTGATGCTTGTCGGCGGTTCAATGATGTACATTGATGCAGTTTGTAATGGAATGGACGAAATTCCGACAGTTGATACACAAACAAGGGCATTTTGGCAGAAACAATTTGCTGATTTCGGGTTGGAGTTTATTCAAAACGAATTGAAACGTCTTGATCCAACTCATTTTGAAGAAGTTGACCTTCAAAATCCAAAAAGGATTATTCATGCACTGGAAATTTGCAGTATGACCAGAAAACCATATTCCGATTTAAGAACAGGGCAGCGAAAATTGCGAAATTTCAATATTTTGAAAATAGGATTAAACCGTCCCAGACCGGAACTTTACGACCGGATTAATCAGCGTGTAGATGAAATGATGGCTGAAGGTTTACTCGAAGAAGCTGCACGATTTTATGAATACCGGCATTTGAACACGTTAAATACAGTTGGTTATAAAGAACTTTATGAATTTATGGACGGAAGCTGGACGTTGGATTTCGCCGTAAATATGATAAAGCAAGATTCTCGTAGGTATGCAAAACGGCAAATGACCTGGTTCAACCGTGATAAAGAAATTATGTGGTTTCAACCAGAGGAACTGGAATCTGAATTAGAATTGATTACACAAACGCTGAGATAGATGAATATAATCCCAAATGCATCATTACTTTCTTTCAATACTTTCGGAATCGATGTAAAAGCTGATTATTTTGTGGAGTATGACTCTGCAACTGATTTGCAAGCAATTTTGCAATCCGAAATTGTAAAATCAAACCGGATTTTACACATTGGTAGTGGAAGCAATTTGTTGTTTTTAGATGATTTTAAAGGAGTGGTGCTTCATTCAGCCATTCATTCAATCAAAAAAATAGATGAAAATTCAGATTCTGTATATCTGGAAGTTGGTTCGAGTGTTAATTGGGACGATTTTGTCGCCTATTGCGTAGAAAACGGTTGGGGTGGAGTGGAGAACCTTTCGCTCATTCCCGGCGAAATCGGAGCTGCAGCAGTGCAAAATATCGGTGCTTATGGTGTGGAAGTACAGGATGTAATTATAGAAGTGAATGCTGTTGAAATTGAAACAGCAAAAATCAGGAATTTTTCGAGTATTGAATGTCATTACGGTTATCGTGAAAGCATTTTTAAAAACCAACTTAAGAATAAATTTATTATTACTTCGGTGGTTTTCAAACTAGACAAAAAACCTGTTTTTAAACTGAATTACCAGCATTTTGAAGAAGCTGTTTTGAAAAATGGAGCGATAGATTTGAAAAACATTAGAAAAACCATCATTGAGATTCGTGAAAGCAAATTACCCGATCCAAAGATATTGGGAAACGCAGGTAGTTTTTTTATGAATCCGGTTATTCCAAAACAACACTTCTTTGATTTACAGGTAAAATATCCCCATATTCCCCATTATTTTGTTTCAGAAACTGAAGAAAAAGTACCGGCAGCATGGTTGATTGACCAATGTGGCTGGAAAGGAATACAAATTGGTAATGCCGCTGTACATGACAAACAAGCCCTGGTTTTAGTAAATAAAGGTGGTGCAACCGGTGCAGAAATCGTTTTTTTGGCTGAACAAATTCAGAAATCGGTAAAAGAAAAGTTTGGAATTGAACTTCATCCCGAAGTCAATTATATAAACTAAAAAACTCCGCATTTGCGGAGTTTTTTAGTTTGTTAATGTATATTCATTTCATTCAGCGTTTGGCGGTATTTTTTGGCGTTTTGGAGATGTTCCTCCCAGGTTGCTGCAAATTTATGTTCACCATTCAACGTCTCTGCTGCACACATATACATGTAATTGTGATGGCTGTAATTGAGAACTGCATCAATTCCTTCAGGAGTTGAAACGCGAATCGGTCCGGGAGGCAATCCTACGTTTTTATAGGTGTTATACGGAGATTCAACCCGCAAATGTCCAAAAAGAATCCGTTTCAACCCAAAATCTCCCAACGCAAATTTCACTGTTGGGTCAGCTTGTAATGGCATTCCAGCTTTTAGACGGTTAATATAAAGCCCTGCTACCATTGGCCTGTCTTTTCGGTTATTGGTTTCTTCCTCCACAATTGATGCCAGCGTGCTAACTTCTGTCGGTGTGAGTGGAATAGCAGCCGCTTTAGCTTTGCGTTCATCAGTCCAGAATTTTGTATATTCCTTATTCATTTTCTGGAAAAGTTCTTTAGCATCCATGTTCCAGAAAACTTCATAAGTATTTGGTATAAACAATGATATTGAAGTTTCAGGTGTCAGATTGTATGTTTCTAAAAATTTTGGGTCATTCATCAATTTCAAAATACTGGTGGAATCGGCCATTATTTCTGTACTTAATTTTGCTGCTAATTGTTGTTTCGTTCGCATATTGTTGAACGTAAGTTTTAATGGTGTTTGTCGTCCACTTCTCAAAATTCTTACCAACTGAAAATTATTCATCCCTTTTTTTATTTCATAACGCCCTGAGCGTATTCTTTCGCCGTAACTAAGCAATGATGATACTTGTTTAAATGTCGATAAATTAAATACATTTGCGTTCTTTTCCAGGATTCTGGTCACATCGTTGAAAGTGCTGCTGTCAGGGATACAAACAAATGTTTTTTCGTTCGAAACAGGGAAGATATTTGGTGCAAATAAAATATATGCAAAATATACAATTCCCAGTAAAATAGCATAGTTAATCCACTTAAATATTCTCTTAATCGTTCCTGTTTGTTTTTTCTTTGGAG
>CAIYTJ010000666.1 GCA_903929065.1 uncultured Bacteroidales bacterium
GATTAAAAATTTGTCCGAAAAACAGGCAGCAGTTTATCGCAATGAAATGATTGGTTTCGTTTTTCAATCGTTCAATTTGATCAATTTTAAAAATGCATTGGAAAATGTTGCTCTTCCTTTATATTATAAAAATGTAAGCCGGAAGAAACGCAATATTATCGCCATGGAATATCTTGACCAAATGGGCTTAAAAGATTGGGCACATCATTTACCAAATGAAATGTCCGGTGGTCAGAAACAACGTGTGGCAATTGCCCGTGCCATCATTTCACAACCGAAAGTTTTATTGGCAGACGAACCTACCGGAGCATTGGACAGTGTTACCACCGTGGAAATGATGAAAGTACTAAGCGAATTAAATGCCAACGGACTTACAACCATCATTGTAACTCACGAAAAATCGGTTGCTGACGAAACAAAATCAATCATTCACATTAAAGATGGTTTGATTGAAAATATAGAAAGGAAATAAAAAATGTTCTCAATCAACACTATACAAGAAATTTTCGCAACTTTAAGCCACAATAAATTGCGAACTGCATTAACCGGTTTGTCGGTAACATGGGGGATTTTTATTCTTATCGTTTTGCTTGGCGCCGGAAATGGATTAAAAAACGGTGTGACCAGCAATTTCAGTGAACGCGCTTCAAACATGGTTCAGATGTGGTCAGGAACTTCATCATTGCCTTATGACGGACTAAAAGCAAATCGTTCGTTAGCGTTTGCCGACAAGCAAATTGATGATGTCAAAACAGGAATGAAAGAAACCGACCAACAAACCGGAGTGATTGACCGACAGGCTACTTTTACTTATAAAAGCGAATACGGAAGTTATAATATTAAAGGCGTAAATCCAACTTACAATGATATTTTCAAACTAAAATTTTCAGATAATGGCGGTCGTTTTATAAACGAACTTGACTTGAAGGGAAACAAAAAAGTGATAGTGATTGATAAAAAAATCGAAGAAATTTTGTTTAAAAATGAATCATCGCTTGGTAAATTTATTAAAGTCGGCAACATCATGTTTCAGGTAATTGGGGTAAATTCCAAAGCAGAACGCTGGGGTGGGTCAAACGGTTATATTCCTTATTCTACAGCTCAGTTAATTTACAATCCGGATAAAAAATTCAATAATATAGCTTTTACCGTTAAAGGATTGGAAACAACTGAATCGAATAATAAATTTAATGACAAATTAAAAAGCCAAATGGCAACCAGTCTTCGTTTTGATCCAAAAGATACGCGTGCACTCTGGGTTTGGAATGCTCAGCGTGATTATATTGAAACAATGAAAATATTCGGAGGAATAACGATTTTTGTTTCGTTCATTGGTATTTTAACATTGATTGCCGGCATTGTCGGGGTAAGTAATATTATGCTTGTTTCGGTTAAAGAACGTACCCGCGAGATAGGTATACGCAAAGCAATTGGTGCGCCTCCTGCTTCGATTCTCCGTTCTATCATTCTTGAATCTATAATTATAACTTCTGTTTTTGGATATATTGGAATGATGCTGGGAATCGGACTTACTGAATTAATCAACTATTTTTTAGTTCAATCTGCTGCTCATAGCGCTTCAGAAACAGGAATGACCGTTTTCAAAAATCCTACCGTTGAACTTTCCATTGTGCTTATTTCGACATCAATATTAATTATTGCAGGAGTTATTGCCGGTTATATGCCTGCCCGACGAGCAGTGCGAATTAAACCGATTGAAGCAATGTGGGAAGAATAAATCTATTTTCAAATTAATCATTTAGAAATAATAATTATGTTCGATATAAATCGTTGGCAGGAAATATGGTTCACCATAACACACAATAAATCAAGGAGTTTCTTGACGGCTTTCGGGGTTTTTTGGGGAATGTTTATGTTGGTGGTTATGGTGGGTGCCGGTGTGGCGCTTCAACGCGGAATGTCCAATTCTATTGAAGGTTTTGCAACCAATTCATGCTTTTTCTGGTCTGAAAATACAACGGAAGCATACAAAGGATTCAAAAAAGGCCGTAACTGGAATATTGTGAACGAAGATTTACCATTATTGCTTCAAAAAGTTCCTGAAATTCAATATATGGCTCCGGTATTATTTGGCGGCCAAACGGCAAATAATGTGACCCATAACGATAAAACCGGGACTTTCAGTATAAAAGGCAATTATCCAACTTACAACAAAGTAGTAGAATGTAAAATGGTTTATGGCAGGTATGTAAATGATATAGATTTATCCGAAAGACGAAAAGTTTGTGTGATTGGTGAACGTGTAAATGAAGTTTTGTTTGGTAATAAAGCCGCAAATCCGATTGGGCAGGAAATTCAGGTCAATGGCATTTATTTTCAGGTTATTGGTGTTGCCCGCAACATATCTAATGTAAATATTGGAGGTAAAACCGAAGAAACAGTTGTTTTGCCTTTTAGCACCATGCAACAGGCATTTAATCAGGGAAACAGAGTTCATTTTATTGCAGCCACGGCACAACCCGGAGTGAAAGTGAAAGTAATTCAGGATAAGATTTCTGATATTCTGAAAAGACAACACGATATCGCCCCAAGCGATAAAGCAGCATTGTCATCGATGAATATTGAAGATCAGTTTACCATGTTTTTATACCTTGGCTTAGGAATCGGTTTTCTGATCTGGTTTGTGGGAATGGGAACATTGATTGCCGGAGGAATCGGTGTAAGTAACATTATGTTAATAACGGTACGAGAAAGAACTAAAGAAATTGGAATTAGAAGAGCTTTGGGAGCAACTCCTAGAAACATTACATCTCAAATTTTAACAGAAAGTATAGTTCTTACTATTTTAGCCGGAATTGGAGGAATAGTAATCGGAGTTGGATTACTTCAAATAATTGGTTTAGCAATGGCTGACGGCGAGAAATTTCTCAGAAATATGCAAATTATTATTTCAATAATTGGAATAATATTTTATTTGATATTATTTATTGGAATATTCTATGATATGATTTCACAAATTAAAGCAATTTTGATTGGTTTAATTGGTTTTGCTTTAGGATATGGAATCATATTTTTAGTAGACTTAATAAAGGGAAATGGCGATCAGTTTTTTAAAGATCCGCAAATTAGCATTACAGTTGCAATAATTTCATTAATTATTTTGCTTGTTATAGGAACATTAGCCGGGTTTATTCCTGCAAACAGAGCCATGAGCATTAAACCGATTGAAGCCATCAGGGAAGAATAAAATCATTAAAAAAGAAAATATAAAAAA
>CAIYTJ010000667.1 GCA_903929065.1 uncultured Bacteroidales bacterium
AATTATCTGAACTTAGGCCTATTAACCCCCTAAATCAGATAGACATGAACAAATTTGAAAATAATTGGATTGTGTACCACGAAATACATCGGCTTAAAAGAGATTATATGAAAGCATCACAAATAGCCTCGTATCTGGTGATGGATAAAAGAACAGTGAAAAAATATTTAGCTATGAGCGAGAAAGATTATATTGAATATCAAAGAACCTTATCCAAAAGGGCAAAGAAGCTTGAGGATTATGAGGTCTTTGTAAAAGAACGCATAGAAGCTTGCCTGGATGCATCGGCAGCACAGGTTCATGATTGGTTAAAAGAGTGTCATCCAGACTTTATGAAAGTTAGCGTAAAAACGGTTTATAATTTTGTCCTGTATGTACGTGAAAAATATAAATTAATCAAGGAGTTTGAGATTAGGGAATATTGCCAGGTTCCTGAACTACCTTATGGAAAGCAGGCTCAGGTTGATTTTGGCGAGTACAATATGTTCGATATCGAAAGCCAACGCAGAAAAATATATTTCTTTGCAATGGTGTTAGCACGTTCAAGGTATAAATTTGTTTTCTTCTCTGAACATCCATTTACTTCGGAAACAGCTATTGATGCTCATGAAAAAGCATTTGCATTTATTGAAGGTTATCCCGAAGAAGTAGTTTATGATCAAGACAAAGTTTTATTGAGCAATGAAAACAAGGGGAATCTTATACTTACTAATGCTTTTCGCAATTACCACGCAAGTCGGTCATTTAAATTACACTTCTGCCGCAAAGCTGATCCACAAAGCAAGGGAAAGATAGAAAATGTGATCAAATACGTCAAGTATAACTTTTTAAGGGGTCGAACATTTTATGATATTCACACACTGAACCATCAGGTGACAGAGTGGCTTGGGCGTACAGCCAATGCAAAGCTACATTCTTCAACACAATTGATTCCTGCACAAGAGTGGCTGATAGAGAAATCTAATTTAAGGCATTTGCGGGAACCTTTTCTGATACATGAGGGTGAATGCCCCTATAAGGTCAGAAAAGACAACACAATTAGCTTTAGAGGTAATTTTTATAGTCTTCCAGTAGGAACATACCAAGGATATGACTCTGTAGTATTTTTAATACAAGAAAATGACTCCCTGATTATTCATAACAATGATAAGCAGGAAATTGCCCGTCATCAAATATCAAACATCAAGGGCAAGCTGATTTCCAATAATAATCATTATCGTGACGGATCAATCAAGATCAGAGAACTTATGGAACTTGTTTCGGAAAATTTTTCTGATCATCAAAAAGCATTGGAATATCTGGTAATTATTCGGGAGCAGAATCCAAGATATGTGCGTGATCAGGTGAAGATGATTCACACTGTATGCGATAAATATAAGATGCAACAGAGGGATAAGGCATTGCAATACTGCATGGAGAATAAGATTTTCAAAGCAAGCGATTTTGAGCCTGTTCTAATTGCTCTTGACCAGGAAAAATTAGTCGCCTGCAAAAATGACAAACCTTCCCTGATTGAAAAAAAGAAATATCGGGTAATACCTCAAAAAAGTAATTTATCAGATTATAAACAAATACTAAACTAAAATGAAAACACAAACAGAAAACTTATGCTCTCTTGCCAAACAGCTCAATCTGTCGGGCATTGGAACTATTGTAGATAAGCTGCTCATGGATGCCCAGCAGGAACAATCAAGTTATCTTGACTTTGCCCTGAAATTATTAAACACGGAAATAGAACACCGTAACAGCCAAAATCTTCTCAGAAGGCTTAAAGTAGCAAAGCTACCAGCAGGCAATGACCTTGATAACTGGCAACATAACAGACAGAACGGATTATCAAAACAGCAACTTGCACAATTACGGGAATGTGTATGGCTTGACCAGAATTTTAACATCATACTCATGGGGCCAAGCGGGACAGGTAAAACATTAATCGCTGCTGGTCTTTGTCTGGATGCAGTTAAAAAAGGATATAAAGCCATGTTCAGAACAATGGAGCAACTCAATTACATCCTTAAAATGAAAGATATAACTAAATCCGCTGCTAATGAACTCAATACAATCCTTAAAGCAAATCTGGTGGTAATTGATGATATTATGATGTTCCCTGTAGAAAAAAAACAGGCAGTAGCTCTCTTTAATCTTATCAATCATCTCCACCAGAACGCATCAATGATTGTTACGACAAATAAAAGTCCCGATGAGTGGGCAACAATGCTTGATGATGAAGTGCTGGCAACTGCTATACTGGACAGGATCCTTTATAATTGTGAAATCGTAAAACTATCAGGAAAATCATTCCGTATTGATAACAGAAAAACAATTTTTTAAAAAATGATAAATGAAAACTTAATATATTTGCAAGAAAAATGGTAAATAACAATGCTCAAAATCGGTAATTAGTGATGTACTAAATGTGGACATTTCTATTTACCGAAAATGGACATTTGTAGTTACCGCTTACAGTAATTCATCTTCTTCTAAAAATTCAACTTGTGCATCAGTAAATTTGTATTTAATTCCAATAAATGGGTTCCTTTCAATCCAACCATTTGCATAGATTATATTAATTATTTTTTGAAAGTTCCTTACGTATTTTAATGAAG
>CAIYTJ010000668.1 GCA_903929065.1 uncultured Bacteroidales bacterium
ATAATTAACCTCAGCATTAATAATATGAGGTGACTGACCAACTAAAGGAATAATTTCTATCCTCTTTTCAACTACATCAGGTGAAGGATAAAAGTTTTTAGGATAATCCATCCTTGAAGAAGTGAAGGTATAATTACAGCTTACTCCAAAATTACCGAAATATTTAGTCCCAACTAACTCGAAACCAAAGTTGGTACATGGGCTTGACAAATTTTTCGGAGTAGTCTGGTTGTTTGCACCGAGCATATCTACAATGGGATGTTCAATGTATTTATAAAAGACACCCGCGGTAAATATCTCTTCTTTGTTGATATACATTTCATACCTGGCATCGTAACAAGTCCCACGGGAATGATTTAAATGAGGATTCCCCTGCGAGCCACCATTTACTCCTTGTGCATAAAAATCAACCAAATCGGTATAATTAGGTCGGCTTATTCCCTGATAAGCTGAGAAACGAAGGTTTTGTTTGTCTGTAAACTGATAATTCAGGTGGAGACTCGGAAGCACATCAAAGTACTTAAATTTATTGGTTGTAAAAGGAACTAACACATTTTGAGTTTCACTGTGATAGTTGGTTTGATAGGTAAATTCAACTCGAACGCCTGTAAGTATTTGAAGTTTTCCAAAGTTTGTTTTTACCTGCCCATAAGCAGCTTCAATATTTTCTGTTGCTTTGTAATTACCCGGATTATTTATCGGATTTCCGTTTCGTTGTTGAGCATTCCTGTTTTGAGTGAGTTCTACGGTTTGAATATCAGGATTTGGTGGGTTTACTATTGGGGCATCAAAAGTATATTCATTGGCATAATTGTTCCTGAATTTTACTCTGGCCATACCGCCCACTTTAAAATCGAAACTATGATCGAAAATAACGGGCTTATATTTTATATTTACATAAGCATCTTTGTTTTCGTCGGTATTGTGTTGCCATTCGCGTGTAACGCAACTTGAATAATTCAGGTAAACAGGTTGTACGGTCGGATGAATTATCTGTACATAATTTACTGTAACTAAATCAGGCGATTGCGAAGTGGCTACAGAATATAAAAGCGTCCAGTCAATTTCCAAGGTTTTTGATAAATCATGATGACCCTGAAGATTAAAGCTGTTTAAAGTTGAGATATCGATATTAGTAACATCATTTGAGCCGACTCTTCCCCAATTAATTTCTGCAGTGGTATCTGATTCATTACGGGTTTTAGTCTCTCTCATCTGAAAATATGAATTGTATAAACTAATTCTGTTTTTTTCATCAATTTGATAATCCAGTTTGATGTTTGAACCAATCCTCAGTGCTTGTGTATCATAAGGTCTTCTGTTTTTAGAAGTGTAAGATATAACATTAGCTGTTGACAAATCCGGAGTGAAATTTGTATCGATGCTTCCCTGACTGGTATTGGATACGGTAGCTGAAATCAAAACGCCAAATTTGTTGTGTAAAAATCGATGGCCATAAGAGAAACTTCCATTTAAATCAAGTGGAGCTTGTATTTGTTTTATTACCATGTTTTCTCTGGTAAAATCCGACAAATTTGCCAAATAAGAATAATCAGGATACTGACTTAAGTTTCTTTCTGCCGGATCTTTCATTGCAACAACACTGCTATTAAATGTGGACAGTTTATGATCGAAAAAAAACTGATTATATCCGGTTGCAAAATCCAGCGAAAAAAGAGGTTCAATGGGAGCATTTTTCATTTCAACATTTACAGTACCACCTAAACCATTTCCTTCCTGATCGGGTGTCAGTGCTTTGGTTACTTCAACTCGACCTACTAAGTTTGAGGGTATAATATCCAATGGAACAGATCTTACTGACCCACTTGTACTGGGAGCAGCAGATCCATTAATCAACGTATTGCTGTAACGTGGAGGCATTCCTCTTATGATTGCTTCAGTGTTATTACCCGTACTGTTTTTCACCATTGAAATACCTGAGACCCTTTGCAGTACGTTCGCCACATTTAAGTCCGGTAAAGTTTCTATGGTTTTGGCTGACATAATATTAATAACATTCGAAGCGAGCTTTTCATCCAGTCTGGCACTTACATCTGTTTCTTTGTTTTTAGCACCTTTTACTTCCACATTGGCTAAATCCCTTGAGTCAGGGCGCAGATATATGTCGTAAATAAAAACATCATCATTCGATTTCAGGCTTATTGCTTCTTTGATGGTAAATTTATAACCCATCATTTTGGCCGATAAAGTATAAGTCCCTTTTGGAACGTTATTAAATGCATATTCTCCTTTTGTACCGGCTACAGCAACGAACTTCGTTCCCTTTATACTGACGATTGCGCCCTGAACTGATTCATGAGTATCACTGTCTATCACATGTCCTTTAATTGTTGACGCATTAATGAAACTTATTGAAACCAAAAACAAAGAAATAAAGATGATTAATAATCGATGTACAGATGAAGCCATTAGAATTGCTTAGTTGTTTTTAAATGATGATTATTCAATCGTGAATAATTTTTCATCGGCGAAAGTAGAGGACTGTCAATACAAAATCATTAAAGAGATGTGAAAGACAGAATAACACCTATTAAAAACGGAATAATACATATTAAGAAGATGAGTCAAAAAAAGAATTATTATTCAAAATCCAGTATTGAGAATTAATAAATATGCCTATTCTATTGGATTTCAGGTCAATTATTCATTTTATTCCATTTCTATCTTTTAATTCAATATTTCGTTTTGAATAATATGGATTGTAATGGTTTTGACTTACAGTAATAAACTTTAGCATTTTTTTTGCGAGATGGTTTACAGTAAAAACCAAAAAAGCCGCCTTCACAGGCAGCTTTTTACAAATTAAAGAAGTGAATTGAAAACGTTGATTCTATAAAGTTACTAAGACAGATGAATGCTGAGGTTCTATTCGGGAAAGTTCGTTCATAAAAAGTGATTCGGCGGTGTGAACCCAGTAATTGAATTCCAGTGTCTTCTTATATTTCGGGACAAAATCCAGCAGTAGATCCAGATCAAACTCATTAGCCGAAACACCTATTCCCGATTGTAAAGCATCCATCACATTGCATTCCTGCTCAATGTGCGTTGGCACCATTAAAACGGGTTTTTGCAGGTACATAGCCTCACATACCGATTCGAAACCGCCGGTGGTAGCATAGGCTTTCGAACCGGCCATATATTCCAGAAAAAGTGTGTCGCTGAGTGTATGCATTGTAAGTGTTGGAGTCAATGATTCCGATTCTTTCACATTCTTTTTATCCCAAAAGAAATGAAGTTCTGTCTGGGGATTTCTTTTGCTCCATGCGGTCAACTCGGCGGAATATCCACTGTTCAGCAAATATCCGTGGATATAATTTCCTTTGTGTGTTTTGTAATGAATAACTTCTTTTCGAAGTAAGGGTGGAACAATAACAATTTTTCCATATCGATTCACTTCGGACGAACGAAACGAAAGTGCCAGTATTTTGGAGGAATTCCACGCCGTAAACCGGGTGTAACCATTCAGCAGGTTGAATTGTATACGGTTTCTTCCCTTATAATTAAAGTCGGGAGTCAGAAAATAATACTGATGTGCCACATTTATCATGGGCGGACCGGGATTAAACACACCGTAAGTTACGCCGCAAAGCAATTCATAAAAGTTGACAACCACATCGGGTTTTTTATCCACGATTGTCTTTCGGATCGTAAATAAACTCTGAATATAAACCGGCAACAAAAGCAGGTTGTACAGAATACTGATTAAAAGTGGAGAACCTTTTCCCTTTGGTGTTGGTAAAAAGTTGGGGCTTTGAAAACGAATAATTTCCGTATCTATTTTTTTAGCAAAGAAATCAGGTAAAGTACGTTTGGCGCTGCTTCCCACCATAACTGCCACCACTGTGTGACCGTTACGTTCAAGCATGGCTTTCAAACTTAATGTCTGCGTAAAATGCCCGCGCCCCTCACCCTGAACTACAAACAAATATCTCATTTTCCTAGAAAAACGGATTAAAGAAATTATTGGTAAATGCCACTCTCATCGCACTTCTCTCGGTAGTTTTGGGGAAGTTGATAACTTCCACCGGCTTAATTTGTTCAATCGCTTCACTGTGCATATATACTTCCCAGGTTCCATCTTCATGTTCCAATAAGGCCGACATGGTTTCCACCCAATCGCCGGAATTCAGGTAATGAATACTGTCAATCATTTTGTCAGCAGGTTGGTGTATATGTCCGCAGATAATTCCGTCGGCATGTTTTACTTTTGCCAGTGCCACAAGTTCGTTTTCGTAATTGGAAACATACGAAACTGCTGTTTTTACTTTTTGTTTGATGCTTTGCGAAAGCGAGAAATATTGCAGCCCTTTTTTGGCGCGATAGATATTGTATAAGCGGTTTACCCAAAGCAGGAAGGTGTAGCCCACATCACCCAATTTAGCCAGCCAAACCATATTGGAAGTGATATTATCAAAAACATCACCATGAACTATATAATAACGTTTACCATTCCGTTCGTGAACATAATCTTTTTCGATAGAAATATTGGCAAATTCGAATGGTGCTATATGATCAATAAAATCATCGTGATTTCCACGGATATAGATCACCCGGGTATTATGATTTTCCATCATTTTCATGATGATTTTGAAGAAGTCGGTGTGCTCTTTTTTCCACTTGCCTTTGCCTCCTTTTTGTAAATGCCAGCCATCAATGATGTCGCCATTCAGAATAAGGGTATTACAGTTCACAGTTTTCAGAAAATCGGCCAGTTCGCGGGTTTTGGAATGTTCTGTTCCAAGATGAACATCAGAAATAACAATGGTAGGATAAAATTTTTGATTGTACATTGCTGTAGTTTTTTTGATTACAAAGTAACTGCAACCATATTGCGACAATACAACAGTACTATTAAGAAGCTGTTACACTTTGGTTTAAGCATAAAAAAGGCTGCCGAATTCAATCCGGCAGCCCCTTTACATATTTCAATACTGTGTCAACTGTTAACTGTTAACTGTTAACTGTTTTTACTTCAATGGCACATAACCTACTTTTTCAACAATTTTCTGACCTTCGTCTGAAAGTACAAAGTTTACGAAAGGTAAGTATTTGCTTTCTTTTGATTTTTCGTAGTAGAAAAACAACGGACGAATAATCGGATAAGTTTTGTTTTTGGCTGTAACTTCGGTTGGTTCAATATAGTTTTTACCATCGAATGAAACATGAATAGCTTTAACTGAAGAGTTTAAATAAGCCAATCCTACATAACCGATAGCACCTTTAGTCTGGCTTACCGATTGAACGATAGCTCCGGTTGCAGGCATACTTAGGATTGAACTCATATAGTTTTTGTTCAACAATACATATTCTTTGATAAAATCATAAGTACCTGAACTGGTTTCGCGTGAATAAGGAGTAATTTTCAAATCAGCACCACCTACTTGTTTCCAGTTAGTGATTTTACCGGTGAAAATACCTTCTAGTTGAGCGCGGGTCAGTTTAGTAACTCCGTTTGAAGGATTTACAATGATAGCTAATGCATCATAAGCAACAATTTTCTCAACGATAAATTTACCAGCTTCCTGACATTTAGCTTTTTCATCAAATTTCATTCTACGTGATGAAGTAGCAATATCAGTTGTACCTTCCAATAATGCAGCAATACCTACACCACTACCACCACCAATTACGGTTACAGATTTCCCTGTTTTTTTACCGAAAACTTCAGCTTCTTTTTGAGCCAATGGTAATACAGTGTCACTACCTTTTAATTTTTGAGCATAGAATGAAGGAGCGATTGCGCATACCAACATTACGGATAAAATAAGTTTTTTCATTTTGTTTTGTTTATTTATTTATTTTGGATTCGTCTGTTGACGAATCCAAAATTTGTTTGTTATTTTTATTGTTTAATTCTTAGAATTTAACCTGCATGCGAATTGTCAATAAGTTGGCTGCTAATACTTTTCTATAATCTGATCCGGCCGTTGATAATTTAGCTGAAGTTTCGTTTACCGGCATATCGTAGTAAACCATAAATTTAATGTTATTGTTCAAACGATACAAATAACCTATTCCAAGAGTTGAATATGCAATATCAGCTTTGTTAGTAGCAACCTGATTAGTTGTTCCTGTTGCTTTAGGTGTACCA
>CAIYTJ010000669.1 GCA_903929065.1 uncultured Bacteroidales bacterium
AAAAAAGAAAATATAAAAAACGTATAACTCATAATTAAAGTAAACATGAAAAAAGTTCTAAAATTCGCGTTGCTCATTATTGCAGCATTATTGGTAATCTGGACATTTTGGTTTTTGTATCAAAAATCCCGTCCGAAAGTAAAAAAATACGAGATTGAAGAAGTGAAAATGGGTAATATTGAAAAACGTACCGTGGCCACCGGAAAAGTCGATCCACGCAACGAAATTTTGATCAAACCTCAAATGTCGGGAATTATTGCTGCACTTTACAAAGAAGCAGGTGATGTAGTAAAAGCCGGTGATATCATAGCAAAAATTAAAGTTATTCCCGATATGGTTAGCCTCAATAGCGCAGAATCAAGAGTTACACGCGCTCAGATTTCATTTGACCAAACCAAAAAGAACTACGATCGTGACGCCAAATTATTCACCGATAAAGTAATATCAAAAGAAGAATTTGAAAAAACTCAATTGCAATACAGCAACGACAAAGAAGAGTTGAAAACTGCCAAAGATAACCTTAGTTTGATTCGTGATGGAATCAGTACCAACAGTGCTGCAATAACCAATACACTGGTTCGTTCGACCATTAATGGAACAATTCTGGATGTGCCGGTAAAAGTCGGAAACTCTGTAATTCAATCCAATAATTTCAACGATGGAACTACCATCGCTTCGGTTGCCAACATGAATGATATGCTTTTTGTTGGTAAACTGGACGAAACCGAAGTTGGCCGAATCAATGTGGGAATGCCGATGAACATTACCATTGGTGCATTGCAAGATCAAAAACTGACTGCCAAACTGGAATATGTTTCACCAAAAGGAAAAGAAGAAAACGGTGCCATTATGTTTGAAATGAAAGCAGCTGTAAAGGTTCCTAAAGGAGTTTATGTTCGTGCCGGTTACAGTGCCAATGCTGAAATTTTGCTTACTAAACAGGAAAGTGTGATAACAATTCCTGAAAGTTGCGTGGAATTTGGTGGTGATACAGCTTTTGTTTATGTATTGAAGACCAAAGAACCACAGGCATTTACTAAGAAGCAAGTTAAACTTGGTTTGTCTGACGGAATCAAAATTGAGGTGAAAGAAGGTGTAAAAGCAAAAGACAAGATTCGTGGGGCTGAAATTCTGGAAAAGAAACCTGAAGTGAAAAAAGACGAAAAGAAATAATTTCCAATTAGCAAAATTCCAATTTTCAATTAAACGAAAAATGAAAAAAAATATAATAATCGCATTGCTCTTTCTGCCATTGCTCACGATGGCTCAAAAACCCTGGACGCTCCAACAATGCGTGGACACTGCTTTGGCAAAAAACCGAAATGTAAAGCAACTTGCCTTAACTAAAAAGACAAGAGAAATTGCTTATCAACAGGCGCGCAATAATATGTTACCAAACTTAAATGCAGGCATTGGTCAAAATTTTGGTTTCGGACGAATTGTTGGTGACAATAATACCTATTTAAATGGAACTGCATCATCACAGAACACTAACTTTAATATCTCCAGCGGTGTGACCTTGTATAACGGTTTTAAACTTAGTAATACGATTAAGGCCAGAAATGCAGATATGATTGCTTCTGAAGCTGATTTGGAAAAAACAAAAAGCGATATTGCAACCAGTGTTGCAGCCGGTTTTTTGCAGATTTTATTGAATAGAGAATTGTTGCAAATTGCCACCGATCAACTTGAATTAACCAAAACAAAAATTGAACAACGAAAAGGACTTGTTGCTGCCGGCAAAATGGCCGAAGGCGAAATGTATGATTTGTTGGCACAAGAAGCAAAAGAAGAACAAAGTAAAATTCAGGCACAAAACACCCTGAATCTCTCATTATTGGATTTGGCTCAGTTTATGGAACTCGATCATTTTGAAGATCTTGATATTGTTGCTCCTGATAATCTGTCGGAATCCGATTTGAAACTTCTGACAGCCGATGAAGTCTTCGCAAGTGCTTTGACACATCGCCCGGAAATAAAAGGGGCTGAGTCACGCTTAAAAAGCAGTGAATATAATGTATTGATTGCCAAAGCTGATTATTATCCAAAACTTGATTTATCCGGCAGTTTTGGAACCGGTTATTATCACGATAATAGTACATATTTGGATCCTATAACTAATCAACGCACAAGTGTGGTTTATGATACTTTTGGGAAACAATTATCGGACAAATTGAATGCCGGAATCAGTTTGAATTTATCCATACCAATTTTCAACAAATTTGCCATTAAAAACAATGTTCGTTCTGCCGAAATTGGCGTAATAAGCAGTCGAATAAGTGTGGACAATGCTAAACTTGAATTAAAAAAGACTATCCAGCAAGCGTATTATAATGCATTGGGAGCTAAAAGCCGTTGGCAGGCAGCTCAAAAATCCGAAATTGCCAGTCGCGAAGCGTATCGGTTTACCAATCAGAAATACGAAGCAGGAAGAGCAACACTTTATGAATTGTATCAGGCCAAAAGTAATTTGACTCAGGTGTTGTCGGAACAGGCACAGTCTAAATTTGAGTATTTTTTCAGGGTAAAACTGCTGGAATATCTCAAATAATGGGCTAATATGACAATTTACCAATTAGTAAATTGATGTTCAAAAAAATAAAGGAAACCATGAATATAGGTCGACAATCTTCATGATTCCAATTGAATTATGGTAACTTTATAACTTTTAAAAAATGAATGCAGATAATATTAAATCGCAAATGCGAAAAGGCTACCTGGAATATTGCATTCTGCTTATTCTAAGGAAAAAGTCGGCTTATACTTCGGACATCATTGCCGAATTAAAAGACGCAAAACTAATTGTGGTGGAAGGAACGTTGTATCCGTTGCTCACCCGGCTAAAAAACAGCGAATTGTTGGAATATCGTTGGGAAGAGTCCACGCAGGGGCCTCCACGAAAGTACTATGAAATGACCCCACACGGCTCAGAGTTTCTGGATGAACTGGAAAGTGCCTGGGACGAAATCAATAATGTGGTCAAACAAATTAAAGAAGGCAAAATCACTGTCGAAGAATAAAAATAACATTCAAATAATTATACACGTATGAAAAAGACATTAACTGTAAATTTGAATAACATCGTTTTTCACATTGATGACGATGCGTATGAAATGCTCCAGACATATCTCCACGAAATCGCCGATCACTTGTCGGATGATGAGAGAAAAGAGATTATGGCCGATATTGAAGCCCGTATTGCGGAACTTTTCACTGAAAAACTTCAGAAAAACAAAAATGTTGTCAATCTGATCGATGTTCAGGAAATTATTGAAATCATGGGCAAGCCAAGCCAGTATACAGGCGAAGAAGAGGACGAAGAACCTAAAAAGTCTTCGAAATCAGAAAAGCAACAAAAAAAATCGCGGCGTTTTTACCGTGATCCCGACAACTCAATTTTAGGCGGGATTGCAGGCGGTTTGGCTGCTTATTTCAACCTGGATGTGACCTTGATTCGTATAATACTGGTTATTTTGGTATTTATTGGAGCAGGATTTATTGTACCAATTTATATTGTGGTTTGGTTTGTTGCACCTGCAGCAGTTACCGCTTCGCAGCGGCTTGAAATGCAGGGCGAAGATGTGACGGTGGAGAATATTAAAACCGAGATAAATAATGTGAAGAACTATATGGAGAGCGAAAAATTCAAAAATTCTGCATCCGATGTTAGTGTTAGAATCAGAGAAGTTCTTCGCTGGATTTTCAAAATTCTGTTTGGATTTATCGGCGCCATAATCGGTCTCGTGGGCATTATCGTCATCGGAGCATTGATTTTCGCTTTGTTCTTCCTGATATTTGAACCTTCAGTATTCAATGGAGTCGCGCCGGGAATTGTATCGAACTGGGCAGTGTTTACTCCAGAAAAAATGGTGTTATCAATCATTTCACTGATACTGTTAATTGGCTGTCCGATATTCCTTATTGTTTTCTGGGCCATCAAACTTATTTCAGGACGCCATCAAACACCTACGAACAGAACCGCTTCATTGGTGGTATTAATTCTTTGGTTTGCCGGATTGTTTATGTTCTTCAGTGTCGGAGCACGGTCATTGCTGCATTTCCACAATTACAACGGACACCCGTTTTCATTTAGTTGGAGTGATGATAACAGACCTTACACCGAAGAAGTTCGTAAATTAGAACCCTTTCATTCTATTGATATTTCTGGAAATATTGAACTGACGTTGACAAAAGACTCAACTCAGAAAGTAACTGTTTCAAGTCCGGATGATTTTCTTTCAAAAGTGGAAACCAGGGTTGAAAATGGTGTTTTACGTATTTATTCGGATGGATTCCTGATGAACAGAAGCATCAAAGTAACCATTTCGTCCGATTCCATACGGAGTATTATTGCCAAAGGAGCTTGTAAAATCGAAAGCGATTACCAATTGGTTGCACCGGAATTTAAGCTCGAATTATTGGGTGCCAGCGAAGCCAATTTGGATCTGAACGTATCAGGATTAGTCAATCTGGAGGCCAAAGGCGCTTCGAAAGTTGATTTAAAAGGCACATGCCTCACTTTCAAAGTGGATGGTGTTGGAGCAAGCGAAGTGGAAGCAACCGAATTAATTGCCAAGAATGCTGATATTCGCCTGAGCGGTGCCACGCATGCCAATGTATTTGCTTCGGAAAGTTTGAACGCGGAAGCATTTGGTGCCAGTGATATTGATTGCAAGGGGCATCCTAAATCAGTCAAAAAATCGGATCATGTAAGTTCGAGCATTAATGTTGAATAAAACGTTCAACATAAAACAATAAACTTCTAACGAACTGAAAAAGCTGTTTCATTAAATTGAAACAGCTTTTTTTGTGAACAAAACGCGGTAGAGGTTGTTCTTATTTACAAATAACTTAATATATTCAAAAATATGAGACTAAATATTGCAATCTTATTGCTCTCGGTTTTCTCAGTTTTCACCATTAACGGACAAGAAAAGAATATGAATTTCTATCAATTCAACGCTAAGACTTTACAAGGTAAAGAAGTTAGCATGAAAGATTACGAAGGCAAGGTAGTGCTGGTGGTAAATGTAGCCAGTAAATGTGGGTTTACGCCGCAGTACGAAGGATTGGAAGCATTGTATAAAAAATAC
>CAIYTJ010000670.1 GCA_903929065.1 uncultured Bacteroidales bacterium
CCCTGGAAATGGGTCAAACCGTTCCAGAACATTTTTTCGATGAGCCACAGAAAAAAGCAAATCCGGCTTCAAACCTGAAACGTGGTATTATTTGGTTAGCTGTAGGTTTAGCTGTATTGGTATCATTTTTAGTGATGCATAAACAAGATGCATTGATTCTTGGAATTGTTCCTGCCTTTGTTGGCGCAGGTTATTTATTGGTTCATTTCCTGGATAAGCCGAAATCAGATTCAACCGCTGAATAAAAATGAGTAACACGGATGATATCCGCTGGGTTACACAGGTTGCTTTGCTTGGAGATAAAAAAGCATTTGACAAACTGACTTGTAAATATCAATCGCCTATCCGTCGGTTCTTTGTGAACCTGACGGCGGGCGATACCCAGTTGAGCGACGATTTGGCGCAGGAAACTTTTATCAAAGCTTATCTGAATATAACCGCTTTCAAAGGGATTTCCGGATTTTCTACCTGGTTGTACCGCATTGCTTATAACGTATATTACGATTCGGTACGGGCTCAAAAAAAATATTCCGATATCAATGAATATGAAATTGATAATCTGCATCAAACGGAAAATGAATTCTCGGCGGAGAAGATGGATATTTATAAAGCGTTAAAGTTACTTCGGAAAGAAGAACAAACTGCCGTTTTATTGTTCTATATGGAAGATAAAACGCACCCTGAAATTGCAAAGATTATGAATTGCCCGCTCGGAACTGTCAAAACCTACATTCTGAAAGGGAAAGAAAAATTAACGGTTTACCTAACAAATGCCGGATATGGAAACAAATGACAAAATGCTGAAAGACTTTTTCAGCCAAAACAAACAAGAAATTGCCGATAATGGATTTACCAACCGTGTGATGCGAAAACTACCTGAAACAGCCGACCGTGGTTGGATAGTTTGGGTTTTTACAGCCATTGGATTGTCGCTTACTATGGCATTGGTAATCTATACCGGACTTTTTCAAAATGTATTTGATTCTTTGTTGAAACATGTTTCTATTTATTATATTTTGGCCGGTGTTTTCAGCTTTCCACTTTTAGGAACAGTCGGAATGTATTTGAGCCAAAACCGAAATTATCATGTGATTTAATTCTTTAATAAGTATTTATAATCAAACAGACCAGCTCAAAGTTGGTCTGTTTTTTTATGGGCTTATTCAAAAAATCAAATTTAGAATTAGAATAAATTCAGTAAAATTTGTAATTTTGCAGCCTTAAAATATTATTCAGAAAAAAGAAAATGAAAAAATCAAGTAAAACAAATCCGTTTAATTTACCACTTAGCGAAAGACGCATCGATATTTTCTTTTCGGTTGTATTTTTGATTTTTGCCATAACCTGCGGTATTAGCGACGCGTTGCCAACGTTAGGTGTTGCCATGTCGCCCACTTCAGCCAATCCGTTGGCACAAGCCAATTACTGGTATGCCGCCAGTGCCGATCCGTTGTTTATGCATCCTCCGGTTTGGATGCGGTTTGTGACCGGATTGTCGGCTTTTGTTTACGGTCCGTTTTATCTGGTGCTGGTTTATTGTCTGATAAAAGGGAAAAACTGGATACAATTGCCGTCGGTAATTTATGCCACTATGATAAGCAGCATTACGGGAATCATTGTTTTTGGCGTGGAGTTTTTTGGCGAACCTGAATTCCGCACACCCAACGCATTGAAATTTCTGATGTTCAATTTACCCTACGTATTATTGCCGCTTTTGCTGTTGGTCCGCATGCGAAAACCGATGCCATTTACCCGGAAATTCTAAATAAGACCCTTTTATTTAGTAATCCGGAACCAATCCACATCCGTGTAACCCGAATCATTCAGAGATTTTGGACGACTGCAATAAATTCCAACTTTGGCACCAATCCACAAACCTTCGCGTGCTGTAAATCTTTCGCCGATTGGAATAAATACCTTGCCATCAAGGCTGTAGCTAAACGAACAATTGGCTTTCGGTTCATTGATTCCGTCTTTGTTCATCGCTTTACTTTGAATGACAGTTACCCGAAGGAAAACGGTGTTTTGCGTAAGAGAAATAGAAGTATTTGTTTTTTCAGGAGTGCTTTTATCGGCATTCACACATTCAATCTGGTTCAATATTAATCCGGTTTCAGCGTTTTCAATGGTCAGCGTGGCATAATCCAATCCCATAACCACCAATCCGGCGCGTTCGCCTTTTTTATACGGTGAAAAAGTCATTTTGGCAGTGGCAACAAAATCGGGTGCGGGAAATTTTTGAAGCAAGAGATTTGGTGCGTTCCACAAATTTTTGGCTTCGCCTAACAGTTGCCAGGCAAAAAGCCTCAAATAACCTTTATCACCGGCACAGAAATACCAAAGTGGATTGCTGTTGGCCTGCCATTGCCATTGTTTTCCAAGAATTTGTCCATCAAATTCGTCACTTTCTGCCGGAGTTGCAATCGGATAAGTTTTACCAACATTCGGTTTTTTGTACGTCACAACCGGAGTTCCGCAACCGCTTCCAGCATTATCAATTCCAATAACCGGCCAGTCATTTTTCCACACTATCGGTTGTAAATGAACCACCCGACCGTAAGCATACACATCCTGAAAATGAAGAAACCAGTTTTCTTTACCGTCCGGTGTATCCACCCAGGCGCCTTGGTGCGGCCCGTTTATATCCGATTTTCCTTGCTCCAACACCCGTTTTTCTTCATACGGTCCATAAATATTTTTGGAACGCAGCGCCAATTGCCAACCGGGTTTCACGCCACCGGCCGGACAGAAAATATAGTAATATCCGCTTCGTTTGTAGAATTTTGGTCCTTCAACTGTTGGATTAGTTAGATGACCATCAAAAATCAACCGGCTTTCTGTCAATGCTTTTGTTCCATCGGCAGTCATTTCAAAAATTCCGAGTACGCTTTTCATTCCGGCACGACTTCCGGCAAAACCGTGAACCACATATGCTTTTCCGTCTTCATCCCAAAACGGACAGGAATCAATCAATCCTTTGCCTTCTTTTACCAGCGTCAACTGTGACCAAACTCCTACTGGATTTGAAGCTTTGGTCATGTAAATTCCGGCATCTGCATCGCCGAAATAAATATAAAATTCATTGTTGTGAAACCGGATACTCGGCGCCCAAACGCCATTTCCATGTTGAAGTGTGTTGAAGCGTTCCTCGGGCGTCATTTTCAGAATGGCATGACCGATAATCGTCCAGTTTACCAAATCGTTGGAATGAAGAATGGGAAGTCCGGGAATATTGCCAAACGACGAAGCCACCAGGTAATAATCATTTCCCACGCGGCACACATCCGGATCGGAATAATCGGCATACAAAACCGGATTTTTATAGGTTCCGTTACCCAAATCGGAAACCCAGACGTTGGAAACGGATTGGGAAAAAATTGAAAAAGAATAAATCAAAAAAACGAAAAAAAGGACGGATGATTTCTTTTTCATTTGAGGTTGATTTTATTTTAGATTGATATATTGATCCAATATTTTCTTTTCTTTCAGTTCGAAAGCCGCCAGTTTCGCAAACTGGTACGCACCTTCTTTTTTTAAATGTGTGTCGTCGGCTTTGATATACAGTTCGGCTTTTGCTTTGTCTGGGCCATAACTTTCAACTAATTTTTTGGTGGAAGCCGTCATGTCAATCAACGGAACTTTCAGTTCACGTGCCACGTTTTTCATCGAAGCAACATAATTCAGCGTTAAGTCACCGGCAATTTCGGATAGGTTGTGTTGTGCTTTTTGAGTCAGCGCGTTTCCGTTGAAATACCTGCGAACTACAGGTGTGAAAAGAACAGGAATAGCTCCACGTTCGCGAACTTCATTCACGTACAATTTCAGGTATTTCTGATACTGACTCCACGGATTGGTGCCACGCGCGGTTGAATCGTTTTCGTCGGTATCCAGTCCGTTTTGCTTTTCGTCATTATGTCCAAATTGGATGAAAACATAATCGCCCGGTTTCAGCTCGTTGCGCAATTTTAACCACACTTCTTTGTAAAATGATTTCGAACTCCGACCGTTTTTGGCCGCATTTTTCAAAGTCACATCGTTGCTCAGAAACGTTGGAAATAACTGGCACCAACCGCGCTGTTCATTATCACCACTATATTTGATGGTGTCATAATCAGCCATGGTTGAATCACCGATAGTAAAAATGCGGGGTTTAGCCTGGAGCAAATTTACAGACAAAAGCAACAGAATTAAATATTTCAGTTTCATTATGAATTAAGCATTATTAATTATGAATTGTCTTCGGATTCCAACCATCAAAACCTTTCAGCACATTTTCTAGTGTATATTCGGCAGCTTCTTTTTTGGTCAACACTTTCGACCAGGTTCTGCCGGAAGTATCGGCGCCTGGGCCGGTATTATTGAATTCCATATAACGGGCAGTTTTTTCATTTTCAGCATTTTTCCAATTGTCCCAACCAACAGACCGAATTCCTTTTGGGAGTTGACAATTCATATACAAAGTCATGGCATACGACCGCCACGGACGACCGAGATATTCTTCCGAAACGCTGTCGGCAAGCATTATTTTGCAGTTATTCAAGATGTAACCGTATTTGATATTTTGCGGTGTACTGGCAGCGGTGATATACGAATTTCGTTTGCATAGAATCGAACAACCTTCAAACCATACCGTCGACGGACCGAAAATAAAATCGGTTGTACCTTCAATGTAGCAATTCAGAAAATATTGGCGCATATTTTCGCGTCCGGTGTAAATGGTATCCTGATTGCCCAGAAACCGGCAGTTTACAAAAACGGCGCGGTCGCCTTCAACATGAAGCGCAACGGCTTGGCCCAATTGTGCGGCAGAATTTTCTACCGTCAGATTTTCGAGCCGAATATCATTCCCGCAAATTTTAAACGTGTAGGTTTTGAATGTTCCCATTTTGTTGATTTTGGCATGATCGTCCCAATTGATAATGGTTTTGTCGCGGTCTTCTCCAATCAACCGGACATTGCATACATGGGTTGGAATTTCTAACTTTTCCTTGTAAAAGCCTTTTTTGATAAAAATGGTAACGGTTCCGGCTGGATTAAAGGCCCGAACAGAATCAATAGCCTGTTGGATATTCCGGAAATTTCCGGTGCCGTTGCGGTCAACAATAATATCGTAATGAACCTGAGAAAATCCGTAAATACTTATCAGTAAAAGAGATAGTAAATAAATTCGTTTCATATTATTGTTTTAAAATGATAGTTGGGATTGAATTTCCATTTTCCAACGTTATTTTGAGAATATATGCTCCGGTTTTCAACTTATCCATTGGAATAGAAAGTGAGTTTGAACCAGCTGTGAATTCGTTCAGTTTCATTCCGCTTAATGAAAATAGTTGTGCTGAAACAATTGTGTTATCGGCATTAATGCTTATATTTCCATTTGAAACCGGATTTGGATAGATTTTTAAAGATTGAGAAAAAATGTTTTCGGTAGCCGTAATTTTGGACTGAACATCGGTAACCGGTTTAACAAGTTCATTCAAATATACCTCTACGTTTGTATAATTTCCATCCAAAGTTGTTGTGTTTCCATCCGCGGCATTGTTAGGATTTAGTCCGTGAGCCGTTTCCCAGCTGTCGGGCATTCCATCGCCATCGGTATCAACCGGTACGGCATTCGGGTCAAATGTATAAGTTGGCCAGCCGCCCACGTCTTTTTGCGAATCGATAAATCCACCGGTGCTTCCGTTACTTCCGGCTGTGCATGAGATTGTTCCGTTCAGAATGTTTGAAGCAATTCGCTTATCAACTGCATCGCGTTTCAGGCTTGCACCGGCATACGATGTAACTGAAAGATATGCATCAGTAGCACTTTGAGTTGTCAGAATGGGTGATGCAAATGGCACAGTTGACTCTAAATCGGTTATACTTTTTGTTCCAAGTCCATTGGGCTGAAAACCAAGCCAGTTATTTGTGGTTACTGCCGGATAATTCTTCATCACATTTCCATTCAAATAAAATGTTCCCCAAACTCCAGCCGGTTGACTATTTGTTCCAGTATCACCATTCGGACTAAAAATGCGGTACATTGCACTGGAACCGGTTGCAGCTCCGGAGCGGTAATAATTATTTATCATATTGTACGAGCCTCCTTCGCCGGCATAACCGGAATTACCTCCCCAATTATAAATTACATTGTTTACAAAATTTACTAATTCCGTGGAAGGGCTATTGTTGTATCGACTTCCACAGAATCGTGGATTACGACTGTCGTGAAATGCCAGAATATTATGGTGATAAGTTGCCGGTTCGCCGCCCCAAATTCCACCGTAGCCGTGTGCCCCTTTGGAGTGAACTGAATTTCGCATACTTTCGGCCATAAAACACCACTGCATGGTAAACCGTTTGTTATCGTAAAACGAAGAACATTCGTCAATATTCCAGCTCATGGAGCAATGATCCAGTATAATATCAGTCATATCTCGTCCCCAAATGGCATCGGCACCATCCCAACCATAGGCCGTGTTTCCGGCAAGTTTATCGGCTTCAGCAGCTTCGTCGCCCATGCGGAAACGCATAAATCGAATAATTACATTGTTTGCCTGAAGTACTACCGGATAATTTTTCAGACAAATTCCATCGCCGGGGGCACTTTGACCGGCTATTGTCAGATTACCGTTTTTAATTCGAAGTTCAGAAGTCAGCGGTATTAATCCGGCAACTTTAAATAAAACAATTCGTGCTCCGGTAAGATTAATTGCCCAACGCAACGTTCCGACTGAGCCATCATCCGTTAACTTTGTAACATATAGAATTTGACCTCCACGGCCGCCGGTGGTGTACATTCCATCTCCTTCGGCACTAGGAAATGCTGGAGTTTGAGCATCAAGAGTTGAGAAAAAGAGAACTGATAATAAAAACAATAATTTTTTCATGTATTTAGATTTTATTTTTTCAACAGAACACTTGTCATAATAAACGGTGAAACTGCTTTCGGATCATTATCCCGCTTTGGTTCGGAAATATAATACTGGTAACTTCCATCGCGGTAACGAGGCTCGCCACCCAATCCGGCAACCGAGCAAGCGTCTGTGACAGAAATAGTTCCATCCGTATTTTCCCTTATAAATTGTTTTACAAATTGATCGTATGCTTTGGTTCCTTTTTCCAGAAATTCTTTGGGTAAATATCCTTTTTGAGCGCCTTTCACCCAGGTGTAAATAAACATGGCCGAGCCGGAAGATTCAACATAATTACCAGATTCGTTTATTTTGTCGGTAACCTGAAACCACATTCCGGTTTTCGGGTCGCGGTATTTTTCGAGTGAAATGCTTAAATTAGTCAAGATTTTGATGATTTCCGGTCGTTTGGGATGATTTTTCGGTAGAAAATCAAGGACATCCACCATGGCCATCATATACCAGCCCATACTTCGACTCCAAAAATTAGGCGAAAGTCCGGTTTGCGGATTTGCCCATTTTTGCAGCTTGCTTTCATCCCAACCGTGGTAATAAAGTCCGGTTTTGGCATCGTAAGCGTGTTTTGCCATGGTAAGAATTTGGTTGGCAACTTCATCGTACAACGTTTTATCATTGAACCGATAAGCATATTCTGCCAAAAAAGGCGACGCCATATACAATCCGTCCAGCCACATCTGGTTTGGATAAATTTTCTTGTGCCAGAAGCCGCCATCTGTGGTACGTGGTTGGTTTTTAACCTGATTTCGGAGCAAATCAATGGCTTTTTTGAACTTTTCTTCCTTTGTTTTGGCATAAAGATCAAAAAGAATTTTACCCGAATTCAGTTTGTCCAGACTATAATCGGCTGGTTTGTATCCGGTTATTGAGCCGTCAGCAGTAATAATTGTGTCCGCGTAACTTTTTACGTAGTTGAAATATTTCGGATCACCGGTTTGTTTCCAAACCATATAAATTGATTGAAGTTCAAGTCCGTTGCAATAATCCCATTTCAGTTTTTTGGAAAAATCGACCATCCAGCTTTCAGGGTTACGTTTCATTTCCGAGTCTGCCATTCGGACAGAATATGGCTTTGGGAATAAAGAAATTGTCTGGAAAAGCAATATAAAGCCGAACATTGCCGTTTTAAAACTGTGTTTTGACATGGTTATCAGATATTTATTTATACAAATATAC